>DNGF01000170.1 GCA_003486665.1 Oscillospiraceae bacterium | reverse complement strand
CCTCCCCTAACAATCAGGGGAGGCTGAATAGGACGTTAATAACCGAACATATAAAATCCACAGGGAAGTGCTGTTATGAGTGAATTTGAAAAGTCAAGTGAGCGTGCAAAGGAGCTGAGAGATCTCCTGAATTACCACAGCCACAAATACTATGTCGAGGATAATCCCGAAATTGAGGATTTCGAATACGACAGGATGATGAGGGAGCTTTCCGATATTGAGGATAAGTTCCCTGAGCTTGTCACGCCCGACTCTCCGACAAGGCGTGTCGGCGGCAGTGCCGACGGGCAGTTTACACCCGTTGAACACACCGTAAGAATGGAAAGCCTTCAGGATGCGTTCAGTCTGGACGAGCTGAGAGCCTTTGACAAGAGAGTTAAGGAGGTTGAGCCGAACGCGACCTATGTTGTTGAGCCGAAAATTGACGGACTTTCCGTTTCGCTCGAATATGAAAACGGCGTTTTCAAAAGAGGTTCGACCCGCGGTGACGGCAATATCGGTGAGGATGTCAGCGCAAATCTTTGCACTGTCGGTTCGATTCCTCTGCACCTTAAAAGAGAACCGGACGAGATAGAGGTCAGGGGTGAGGTATATATGCCCCGTGAGGTCTTTTTGAAGCTGGTTGAGCAGCAGGAAAATAATGAGGAAAAGCCGTTTAAAAATCCCAGAAATGCGGCGGCAGGCTCACTCAGGCAGAAAGACCCGAAAATCACGGCGAAACGCCATCTCGATATTTTTGTTTTCAATATCCAGCGTATAAACGGCAAGGTGCTGACAGGTCATAAGCAGTCGCTCGACTACATCAAGGAGCTTGGCTTTAAGACAATTCCGTTCTATACTCCCTGCGAAAATATCGAGGACGCGATCAAAGAGGTTGAGCGAATCGGCGAGATAAGGGGAACACTGCCGTTTGATATTGACGGCGCGGTTATCAAGGTGGACAGCTTTGAACACCGCGAAGCCTTGGGCAGTACATCGAAGTTCCCAAAATGGGCGATCGCCTTTAAATACCCGCCCGAAGAGAAGCAAACAAAGGTTATTGATATCGAAATAAATGTCGGCAGGACGGGTGTTCTGACTCCGACGGCTGTGTTTGAACCCGTTATGGTTGCAGGTTCGCTGATAAGCCGAGCGACCCTCCATAATCAGGATTTTATCACCGAAAAGGATATCCGAATCGGAGACACGGTGACGATCCGAAAGGCAGGCGACATAATTCCCGAAGTGCTGAACGTTGTTGAGCATTCCGGCTCGTCATTGCCGTATGTTATGCCGTCCGTTTGCCCGTCATGCGGTGCAAAGGTCGTGCGTGAGGAGGGCGAGGCTGCGGTTCGCTGTCTTAATACGGATTGTCCGGCTCAGCTTTTGCGTAACCTTATTCATTTTTGTTCGCGCGATGCAATGGACATTGAGGGACTCGGCGAGAGCAACATTGAGCTTTTTGTGAATTCGGGACTGATAAAGACACCGGCGGATATCTATGCGCTGAAGCAGGAGCAGATAGTTCCGCTTGAAAGAATGGCGGAGCAGTCGGCGAATAATCTTGTTGCGGCAATCAACGAGTCGAAGAAAAACGACCTTTCAAAGCTTATTTTCGCGCTGGGAATCCGCCATGTCGGTCAGAAAGCGGCAAAGCTTCTTTCAGAGCGTTTCGGAACAATGACAGCGCTCATGAATGCAGGCTTTGAAGATATAATGACGATTGACGGCTTCGGCGCAATCATGGCAAAGAGCGTTGTTGAATATTTCAATATGCCGGAGAGCATTGAGCTGATAGACAAGCTCATGGCGGCAGGACTCAATATGAAGTCGCTCAAAGAGGTCAAGGATATGCGCTTTGCAGGCAAGACCTTTGTTCTGACGGGAACCTTGCCGACCTATAAAAGAAGCGAAGCGGCGGAAATAATCGAAAGCTTCGGCGGCAAAACAGCGTCGTCTGTTTCAAAGAAGACCGATTTCGTTCTGGCGGGCGAGGAGGCAGGAAGCAAGCTTCAAAAGGCGAATGACCTCGGCATAAGGGTCATCAGCGAGGACGAGTTCCGCGAGATGATAAAATAATTGAAAAAGGGTTGATAAGTATGGCAAAAGTTATTTCCGTACTCACGGCAATTGCGGCATTTTTCTGTTCGATTTTCAGCATTCCGTTTTATGCAAACGGCGAAAAGGTTGACTTGAGCAAATTTGAGCTTGTATTTGAAGAACAATTCAACGGCGAGCTTGACAAAACGCTTTGGTCGGGCATCGACCGCTTGCCGGACGGCAAAACAACCGTGCGCCGCGGCGGCTATTGGAACAACGACCTTGCTTATACCGAAAACGGCAATCTGATTATCAAGCTGAAATATCTTGAGGACGGTCTTGATGGCGGCGGTGCAGGCTGGTATTCCGCCGGAATCGATACCAGCACGGATAATATAAACGGTTATGAGCAGAAGTACGGATATTTTGAGTGCAGATGTATTCTGCCCAAGTGCGCGAGAAGCTGGGCGGCATTCTGGCTCATGAATTATGAAACGTTCAACTGTGACGGAAGCGGCGAGGACGGAACGGAGATTGATGTTTTCGAGAGCTTCTATTACGGCGATTTTATCGACAACAAGGTGTCGAGCAACCTCTACTATGACGGCTACGGCGAGGGTAAGCAGAGCAAAGGCTCGGTGAAGAACCTTGTCAGGGGCAACCCTTACGAGGAGTTCAATACCTACGGACTTGAGTGGAACGAGAACGAGTATATTTTCTACATTAACGGCGTTGAAACATACCGTACGGATTTCGGCGGAGTTTCAAAGAATCCGGAGTTCATGCTTCTTTCAATTGAGATGGGCGAAAACAATGAGGAGATTCCGAAAGACCTTGAAGCTGAATTCATTGTCGATTACGTCCGTGCATATCAGTATAAATGACAGAAAAGAATAATTGAAAACCGATAACCGCCGAGAAATGAGATAAGTTTTTTTCGGCGGTTACTTTTTGAAAAAAATCATATTTTTTTCAAAAAAACACTTGCAATTATTAAATTCTGTGGTATAATAACATACGTTCTCAGCCAATAAGGCTGCGTACAATAAGAAAATATGGCGAATGGGAGCATAGCTCAGCTGGGAGAGC
>DNGF01000135.1 GCA_003486665.1 Oscillospiraceae bacterium | reverse complement strand
ACCGATTGTTGTTCCCGAAAGTGTACCTGCGTTTGAATAATCCCAAGGCTCAAAGCCTGCGGCGATTGCGGGAGAGTCGGGACTGAGCTCGAAATCAAAATCAGCCGCGTCACGGAACATCGGGTCGGCAATAATGGGAGAATGAATATAACCTTTTCTCTGAGCCGTTTTAAGGCTTAATGAATAATTGGGATTTACACCTTCACTTGCATAAAGCTTTTTACCTAACGAAAGATCCCAATATGTATTGTTATGTTCGTCCATTGTAGAAGTGTTGCGCATATGGGACAAAGCACGGGTCTTTTTATCGGTGAGAATAATATTGTTATAAAGGTCAACAGTCTTTTTACCGCCGTCGTTGGGCGTGCAGCGATCGGGTGCGGAAACAATTCGCATTTGCGACTCTCCGCTGAGTGCAAAGATGTTGTTTCGGACTGTATTGTATGAGCCGTAGTGGAGGTGATAAGCGTCACTGCCGCAGGCATATGCAAGATTCTTCTCGACAAGCATATATGAAGAACCCTCGTCAAGGTAGATTCCCCAGCCGCCGTAGCCGCCCTCTTCGGGATCGGCGCTTACATTGTGAATAACGTTACCGGAAATAACGGTGTTCGGCTGATTGCCGAGCATATAAATTCCACCCATGTCGGAGAGCCAGCCCTGACCGATGTTATAAATCAGATTGTCACAAACCCTGTTGTTATAACAAACGTTGTAGGAATAGCCCCAGACCCAGCCGACGGAAATCGCAGTGTAGTATCCGTCGTGAATTTCATTGTGCGTTATATCAACGGAATTTGCATGAATAACAAGAATTGCAACAGCATTGAAATAAGTTCTGCCGAATTCTGAAATCAGGTTGTTTGAAATTGTAATATTCTTCGTAACCGCAGGATCGTTAACGTCAATGTTTTCTCCGTGAACATAGACTGCCTGTGCGCCGATGTTATTAAAAACACAGTTTTCAACCGAAGCATTTTGAACTGCGCTGCCCAGAAAAACGGAGCAGGCGGCGATATCTTTAAACTCACAGTTCTTTATATAGAAATTCTTTGCGTTTTGATATGAAATGCAGGACTTAGCGTTGTAAGCCGCCTGGCTGTGTTCACGCTCCGGAATGTAGTAGAATCCGTTTGCACGGAAAAGAATGTTTTCAAATGAAATTCCGTCAACGCCGTCAACGAAAATCATTGTTTCCGTTGTTGACCCCCAAACGGTGTAGCTTTCGGGGACATCGTTTGCCTCCGGAATAACATAAAGAACACCCTCGGCTTTGTCAAGATACCACTGGCCGGGTTTTTGAAGCATTTCAAAAACGTTCTGAAGAAAGAAACGGTCATTTTTATTTATTCGCATAGTTGATGTTTTGTTGAAAGCGATGTGACCTGTTTCTTCATCGTAAGATTTAATCAAAAGGGTTTCGTCCTTCCAAAAATGAAGAAGCTTTATTTCAACATCTTCCATATTTCTGAAATTGCCAAACTTGCTGTTATCAATATACATTCCCAAAAATCCGGCATGGTACGGGTCATCCTTGGTATCTCCGGGCAAAATATCAGCTTCGGTGGCTTCGCTGACATAAAGATATCCGCTTTCGGGGTAACGCGTCCTTGAAAGGGTTGTCTTTTCGTTAAAGAGAATATTGAAATCAGCGTCCTTGCCGATTTCTTTTTTGAAAGCACGCACGCCGTTCACGGTACATTCCTCAAAGCCTGTGTAAGGACTGCCCGATGTGAACATGACCTTTTCGTTTCTGTACGCCTTGTAAACAACGTTGGATTTGTCGTTTTCGTTAAAATTAACTGTGTTGTTAATGGTGTAGGTTCCCTCTCTGAAATAAACAGTAACCGCACCGTCAAGAGCCTTTGACTTTTCCTTGGCGGCGGAAAGCGTAGCGAGCGGTGCGTCAATCGTTCCGCTTGAATTGTCGTTGCCGTTTGGTGAAATAAAAATCATGTTTTTATCCTCCGCATAGGCAGCAAAATTTGCCACCGAAAATATAATTGCAAGTGAAAGAAAAATCGAGATATATTTTTTAATCATGCTGAAACTCCCTTATGTATTCTTTTGTAGATAATAGCATATCGGGGAGATTTTTTCAATAAAAATCGGAGCCGAAATAACATCGACTCCGAAAATATTTTTTATGCCCATTTGAATTCGGCATCACCTGCACCGATCTCAAAATGATATTTTGCGATTCCTAAATCCATTTTAGAATAAAAGGCTCGAAGTGCCTTTGCATATACCGTGTCGTTATCAAGAGTGAATAAAAATTTTTGCTGATTAACGGCGGTCGGCGCAAGCATCGCAAGCGTCATTGCATTGAAAAACCATTGCGGCATTTCTCCGCTGACCTTACACAATTCGTCCATGCTTTTTGATTTGTGCTGAACGCCTTGACTCGTTCCGTAGCCGAGTGCGATAACAACGTAGAGCTTTTGACCGCCGGGTATTCTGCACGGAACCTTTGATTTGCCGTAGCTCAGTGCGACCCAGCAGGAATTCAGTCCGAGCTGCTGAGCCTTAAGAACAATTTTTTCGCCGTAGTAGCCGCATTTTTCATCACAGCTTTTGGGACCTATCATTGCAATGTAATTCTTGCAATTGCGAAAGCTGCCGTAATGCGCCATTCGCGTTGAGAAAGCATTCGGTTCGTCAAGCACGAGCTGAATGTTAAAGCCGCTCAAACGATTGCACTCATCAATTGTTTTTTGAAGTTCGCCGGCAATCTCGGCATCAATTTTTTTGTCGTTAAAACTTCGCACGGAATGCCGTGCATTAATTGCTTCAACAAGAGTCATAAAATCATCTTCTTTTCAGGTTTTGTAAAACCGCGGATTAATAAAAAATATAATTAATTACGGATGAGGCTGACCGTTTCGGTAGGCATCCATAACATCGCGAAAAATTTCCCCGTTGGATGGCGGCGTCCATGTTATTGCATTGGCGCCGGCTTCAATGGTTTTTCTGATTGATTCTTCATTCGGACCGCCGGTTGCGATTATCGGTATGTCATGAAAATCTTTGCGAATCATGGCAACTATTTCGGGAGTGCGTGAAGCGGCCGAAACATTCAGAATCGCTGCACCGGCATCGATCCTTGCCTGAATGTCGTCATCATCGCGTACAACGGTCATAACGGTCGGAATATCTATATTCTCGCTGACATCGCGAACAATTTCGTTTGATACGGGAGCATTGAGAACAACTCCGGTTGCGCCTTGCATTTCTGCAAATGTTGAAAGGCTGAGAACTCTTTTTCCGCTGGTCAATCCACCGCCGACCCCGACAAATACGGGAATATCCGAAGCGGAAAGAATAGCCTGAGTTATTATCGGCTGGGGTGTGAACGGATAGACGGCAATTATTGCATCTGCGTTAACATTTCTTATTATAGCAACATCTGTTGAAAAAACGAGCGACTTTATTCGCTTCCCGAAAACAACAATTCCGCTGCATTCTCGGATAATTTCCGGTACGCGCAGAGAAAACTTTCTTAACGTTCCGTCAATAGGCTTCGGCAATGCCTTTGCCATTTAAACCACTCCTTACTTTTGATACACATATTTTACCAATATTTTGTGAATTTCCTGTGAATATTCTTTTAATTGATTTTTTTGCTATACAAATCAAACCGATTATATATTATTTATATACAAATTAATTATATATTATTTTACTTGAAAAAAACGTCGGTTCATAGTAAAATATATTAAATACGCGATTGCTTAATGAGTATATGTGTGGGGAGAAAAAATATGACAAGAGAAGAATCCAAAAGGCTGCAGGGCTTATCTGTTCTGGCTATGGTTTGCCTGCATCTTTTTGATACATTGGCTTATTCGGATCTGTTTACTCCGTTGATTATGCTAAAGGGTTTTCCGTTGGTTTTTTATTTTGCACAGATATCGGATTTTTGCGTCATGGGCTTTGCATTTTGCAGCGGTTATGCACACATGACCATTTTTCATCAAAAAAATTATTATAAAAAAAGATTGATAAGCTTGTTGTCGCTTTACTGCAACTTTTGGATAATTCTTGTTCTGTTTTCACTGGTTAGCATTGCGGTCGGTCAATCGAGCTTTATGCCGGGAAGTTTTATGACCTTCCTAAAAACGTTTACCACTATATCTCCGGCATATAACGGAGCATGGTGGTATCTGCCCGTTTATGCCGTTATAGTTTTTATTTCGCCGCTCGTTTTAAAGGCAGCGGAGAAAATGAATTCTGTCGCAGTTCTTTTTATTTCTTTTGCCGTATATATCGGCGGATATTTTCTCAGATTTAAATACAGCACACCCTATGAAGTTATAAGTTGGTTCGGCCCGTTCGGAACGACATTTTTTGAGTATATGGTCGGCGTTATCTGCTGTAAGGAGAAAGTTTTCGAAAGGCTTGAGAAATTAATTTCAAAGCTGAAACCGACATGGATATGCGTAATTTCATCGGTTGTGTTTGCCGCGATGCTTTTGGGGCATACGCTTGTTGTACGGTCGTTGATTATAGCTCCGTTGACAGGCTTTGTGATAATTTGTATCTTAAAATTCTGTCCAAGACCGCGATTTGTTGATCTGATCCTCGGCTTTTTCGGTACACATTCAACCAATATTTGGTTTACGCATATGTTTTTCTATTTGGTGCTGTTCCCGAATCTTGTATATGTCGCAAAAT
>DNGF01000177.1 GCA_003486665.1 Oscillospiraceae bacterium | reverse complement strand
CCTCCTACGGGGGAGCTGTCAGCGCAGCTGACTGAGGGAGTAAGGTTTTATTAAAGCGAAATGTATAATAAAACTAACTTCGATTTAGTAAGAGCGTGCATTGTGTCCGCTAAATTCTGAAGAAATTACAGGCGGACGACCGATGGTCGCCCCCTACAAGCAGTATTGAAGCTAAATCTAAAATTTAACCCCTCCGGCTTCGGCGCAAACCGCCGAAGCTGCGGTAAATATCAGAAAAAATAACTTTTTCAGCAATTTCCACGCGTGTAAACTCAAGTTTACACGCTTTTTTTGAAAAAGACAACCGGAGTTGATAGACAGCACGTGAAAAAATTGGTATAATGTTTGATGTAAAAAGACTTATACTTTGCAGAAGTCGAAAGGGGTAGAACAATGAATATATCCGAGAAAATACAAATTCTTCGCCGCGATAGGGAATGGTCGCAGGATGAGCTTGCCGAAAAGCTTGAGGTTTCACGTCAGTCCGTTTCGAAATGGGAGTCGGGTAAGGCTCTGCCGGATTCGGAAAAGATTCTTGCATTGGCGAAGCTCTTTGACGTTTCAACGGATTTTCTGCTGAAAGACGAGCAGGAACCGCTTTTTGTAGATGACGGTCAGGATCCTGTTGACGAGGATCTGGAGGGCGATCCGGCTGCAAATTGTGTTCCCGACATTACCGAAAAGAAAAAGAACAGGCTTTCGGGCAAAAAAATTGTTGCGATCGTTGTTGCCGCATGTATTGTCATTGCGGCGATAACTCCGCTTTTCTTCGGCGGATATTCGGCTTTTCTCGCAAGGATAAGCGAGGATCCCGTTCAGTATCCGTATGTGCTTGTTCACGGACTCGGCGGCTGGGGTCCCGAATCTCAGATCGACCAAACCTCGCCATATTGGGGCAGTTCAACGGGTAATCTTGCCGAGTATCTCAACTCCGAGGGCTACAGCGTCAGCGTTGCATCCGTCGGTCCTTTTTCGAGTACATGGGACAGAACCTGCGAGCTTTATGCCGAGCTGACAGGTGCCAAGGTTGACTACGGCGAGGCTCACAGCAAGGCTCACGGTCACGAGAGGTACGGCAGGGAGTACACCTCGGAGAACGCTCTCGTGCAGAACTGGGGCGGCAAGACGAAGAGGGGACAGCGCATTAAAATCAACGTTATCGGTCACAGCTTCGGCGGAGAAACGGTAAGACTTCTTGCTTCTCTCATGGCATATGGCGACGAGGCGGAAAAGGAAGCTACGGGCAAGGAAACCTCGGAGCTTTTCACGGGCGGCAAGGCGGATTGGATCAACAGCGTTACAACGCTCTGCTCTCCTCATAACGGTTCAACGCTTTTCTACGTTGTCGATCAGGGTAAGCTTGTCAATACCGTTCTGGGACTTGTTTATGCCGCAAGCGGAATCGCGAGTACGGCGCAGATCGGTGATTTCTATGATTTCCGCCTGGAGCAGTTCGGAATGAGCGGAGCTTCAACGGAAAGTCAGGCGGCGCAGATCATCAATACCGTTTTCAGCGAGGGAACGGACAATGCCGCATATGATCTTTCACCAGACGGAGCGCGGGAGCTGAACAAGAAAATCAAGCTTGTTGACAATGTTTATTATTTCTCATATTCATATCTCACAACTCAAAAGAGTTCCCTGACGGGAAATCAGGTTCCGATAAGCTCAACTCTTCCGGTTCTGTTTATCCCCGCAACGCTTATGGGCAGATATTCGACAAACACCAAAACGGATTTCCCGATTGACGAAACATGGCTTCCGAATGACGGACTTGTAAACGTTGTTTCCGCAAGATATCCGATCGGTGACGAATATCGGGAGTTTGACGCGGAGAATATAGAAAAGGGCAAGTGGAACGTTATGCCGACCCTGCAGGGCGACCACGGAACCGTCATCGGAATGAATGTCGGTGCCGAGGAAACACACAATTTTTATGACACACTTTTCAAGATGATCGACTCTCAGCCGAGAGATAAGAAGTATTATATTTTTTAATGAGGCGAACAGATGAAGATTCTTTTTAAAAACGCGGATATTCTTGTAAAAGAGGATAATTTTAAGGTTATTTCTAACGCTTATCTTGCCGTTGACGGCGACAAAATCAGCTATGTCGGCACGGAAAAGCCGATGGGCGAATTCGATGAAATAAAGGACATGAGCGGCAAAATCCTCATGCCCGGTTTGATAAACTGCCACAATCATTGCCCGATGGTTCTGCTTCGCGGAATAGGCAGTGATCTGCCGCTTCAGCAGTGGCTTTTTGATACGGTCTTTCCGATTGAGGATAAGCTCACCGCGGAGGAAATAGAGGCAGGCAGCAAGCTTGCACTGCTTGAAATGATATCGGGCGGTACGGTCAGCTTTTCCGATATGTATTTTGAACCCGAAACAACGATTCGTGCGGTTGCCGAGTCGGGCATGAAGGCGAATATCACACGACCCGTTCAGTCCTTTGACCCGAACGAAACGCCTGAACAATCCTATCGTATGAAAGAAGCGATCGAGCTTTACGATAGGTACAACAATACCTTTGACGGCAGAGTGCTGATTGATTTCTGCATCCATGCCGAATACACCTGTACCGAAACGATTGCAAGGGCATTTATTGAAAAGGTAAACGAGCGCGGCGGCAACCTGCACATTCACCTTTCGGAAACAAAAAAGGAGCATGAGGAGTGTATTCAGAGATACGGCAAAACGCCTGCCGAGTGGTTCGACAGCCTCGGCGGATTCGACTCCTCCGCCTTTGCCGCGCACTGCGTATGGCTGAGTGAAAGCGACATGGAGCTGTTCCGCCGCAAGGGAGTAAGTGTTGTTCATAATCCGACAAGCAACATGAAGCTTGCAAGCGGCTTTGCGCCGATTCAGAGAATGCTCGACATGGGCATTAACGTTGCCCTCGGCACGGACGGAGCTTCGAGCAACAACAATCTTGATATGTTCGAGGAAATGCACATCGCCTCGATAATTCATAACGGCTATACCCTTGATGCAACGGTCATGAACGCCGACACGGTTCTTAACATGGCAACCGTCAACGGTGCAAGGGTTCAGCGCAGAGAAAACTGCGGCGAGCTAAAGGTAGGCAATAAGGCGGATATTATTGCTGTTTCGCTCGATTCTCCTCACATGGTTCCCGCGCTTGACAAAAAAGCACTGCTGACCTATTCGGCACAGAGCAGTGACGTCTGTATGACGATGGCTGACGGTAAGGTGCTTTACGAAAACGGCGAGTATAAAACGCTCGATAAGGAAAAGATTTATTTCGACATCAACAGGGCAGTTGAAAAGCTTTATAAATAAGAGGTAGCACAATGGAAAGAATGGACAAAGACTTGGCTTTTATGCTGAGATACGAGAATGTTGCGTGGTACGAAAACGGCGAGGTCAGAATCCTTGACCGCCGAATTTATCCGAGAAAGGTCGAGTTCGTGACCTGTAAAAATCACCATGAGGTTACTCAGGCGATCAAGGACATGGTGACTCAAAGCGCAGGTCCGTACACTGCGGCGGCTATGGGAATGGCGCTTGCCGCTTACGAATGTAGGGACAAAAAGGAAGCGGAGCAGATTGATTATCTGACCGAGGCGGCATATACGATCTCCCATGCGCGCCCGACCACCGTTCAGCGAATGACTCTTATCACGGGCGGCTGCCTTGACGCGGCTAAAAAAGCTATCGCGGCAGGGGAGGACGTCAGCAGGAAAATTGTTGAGCATACCGTTGAAGCGAACAATCTCCGCTATAAAAAAATAAACCTCATTGCCGAGCATCTGGTTGATATGTTCCCTCAGAACGGAACGGTCATGACTCAGTGCTTCGGCGAAACGATAGTCGGCATGATGCTCAAGGTCGCGAGGGAGAGGGGTAACAATGTCAGAATTTTCTGCCCCGAAACAAGACCGTATTTCCAGGGCGCAAGGCTTACGGCAACCGTTTGTCATGAAATGGGCTTTGACACGACCGTTATCACGGACAATATGCCCGCCTTTGTTATGAAGAAAGAAAACGTCGATGTTTTCACCTCGGCGGCTGATGTTATCTGCATGGACGGTCATGTTGTCAACAAGGTCGGCACATATCAGATCGCCATTGCCGCCAAGTACACGGGAATCCCGTATTTCGTTACGGGTGCGCCCGACAGGGGACACACCGCGATCGACACGGTTAAGATCGAGATGCGCGATCCCGACTTCGTGCTTCAGGCGATGGGAGTAAAGACTGCCGCGGACGGACTCAAGGGCTATTATCCCGCATTCGACATAACGCCGCCGGAGCTTGTCAGCGGAGTTGTCACCGACACGGGAATCTACACCCCCTACGACCTTGAAAGCTACTTCAAGAAGGGTACAATGGGCGAGTTTGAGATGATATTGTAATTCGCATTCGGCATAAAATGAAAGCTATAACTCACGAATAACATCGGAAAAGATGCTCTGTGAATTATAGCTTTTTTATTTTTATCTTTATTTTATGACGGAAAATATCAATTCTGCGGAGAATTTGACGAGCTTTACGAGAAAAGCGAATATCTGCGAAACCGCAGTCGGCTTAAGAAGCTCATCGGTGACAGGGGAGAGCGTGTTCGATTTGCTGTTGTATTTCATGAACTGAGGATAAAGCTCACTGTCGTTTATCGTGAGCTGTTTTTCGCTCCTCATAAGCCAAATGAGAAAATCCGTTGACTCTCCGACATTGTAGTCAACATGAGCCATGTCGCGGATAAACCATGTCTGCTCAGGGAACATACAGGTTGACGCGTCAATCTGACGGTCTGCACTCAGGTGATCGTGTCCGTTATCCTCAGCTTGTGCGTAATTTTCCGGGAGCAGCTCTCCGAGCCTTGCGCTTGTCGCACCGCCCGAAGCAAGGCTGACGTCAATCAGAAAGTCGTTGTTGCTGTTTGTCGATGTTTCGGAAACGGGAAGTCCCTGCATATTATACTGTGCGGTTATGTAGACCGTTGTGTCCTTTTCGGCGGCTTTGAGAATATCATAAGCCCTTGCCTGAACGCTGTAATGGTATTCGTCAATGGCTTTTATAAGCGCGGGATCGGCGTCGGCAAGCATGACTTCCTTTGCCTTTTCGTAGTTCTCAGCGTCAACCAGTCCCCAAAGTCCGGGCATATAGCCGAAGACGGGAATTATAAGCTCCTTATAAAGGCGCTCGTTAAGATTGGTAAGAACATTATTGATATAGCCGTCAATCGAAGCATTGATTTTGTATGCTTCAAGAGCTTCATTGAGGAACATGATCAGCTCATCGAGAAAATCGTTTCTTGTAAGCTGTGCCATTCTGCGAATGAGTCCGTATGCGTCAATACTCAGATCGCCCGAAAACATCGAACCCATGCACGAGGTACCCTGAAAAGCGGTTGAGCAAAGGGCAACGCTGTCAACATCGGCACTGCCGTATTTATAGAGATAGGAGAGCGTGACTGTTCCGCCCATGCTGAAAGCGGCAAGCGCAACGCGGTCACACTTTGTTTCCGACTTAACGTTTTTGATGAATTTATTCAGCTCGTCGGCGTGCTTGAGGGGATCAAGGCGCCAGTCGTAGTTGAAGAAATATGTATTGTCTGCGCCGAAGGCTTCGATTCCTGCCTTGACAACGCCGCCCTCGTCCTTGACCTCATTCATGAAGCTGCCGGGATAGTTGCCGGCACTCAGCGGAAACAGATCAGTCGTAACGTCATATTTTGAACTGCCGTCCGTGCTGCACGCGAGGTCGTCAAAGGCTTCTGCCGCA
>DNGF01000004.1:9329-9500 GCA_003486665.1 Oscillospiraceae bacterium | reverse complement strand
AACAGGTCTGCCGTGGGGGCAATATCTGATATCGGGATTATTGAGAAGCTTCTCAACAAACTTGTTCAGCTCATAATCCGTTGTTCTGTCACCGGCTTTGATTGCGGCGCGGCAGGCGGTTGAATGATAGATCCAGTCGAGCTTTTCCGGGATCAGTTCCTTTTGACTGGT
>DNGF01000004.1:4819-9266 GCA_003486665.1 Oscillospiraceae bacterium | reverse complement strand
AACCGCCGTGGGACACTCGCTGACGATAACCATTCCGCCGCCGAAGTCCTCAACGTGATAGCCTGCCTTTTCGAGCAGGTCGAGATTGTCGAGAACAGCGGAATATTCCTCTTTGCTGAGGGTCACGGTCACGGGAGCGAGAAGCATTTGCGTTTCAATGCCGTCACGGTTTGCCTTAAATTTTTCAAAGAGCATACGCTCGTGTGCGGCGTGCTTGTCGATTATCAGTAGCTTTTTGCCCTGCTCGACAAGTATGTAGGTTTTGAACGCTTCGCCGATCACCCTGTACGGTTCGACCTCAGGCTGAGCTTCCTCAGAGATCGGCCAAATCGGTTCAGGCTCAACAGTTGGCGCTGTAACAACGGGGTCTGACTTTGTTTCCTCAAAAGGAACAGATTCCTGTGCCGTCGGCTTAAAGCACGGGATCAAATCCGGCTCGTCATTTTTTTCTATAGTAAATTTCGAATTATCATGGAAAACTATCGGTTCGGGTTTCGGCGTTTCAACCGTTTTTTTGAATTCAGCCGAGGTTGTGTTCGTCCAAAAATCCTGTTTCGGCTGAGATTCTTTTTTTATCTGCTCAAGCTGCTGTTCGTAAATTTTTATCTGCTTACCCTCGGCAGGCTTAGGCATAAACTGACGGTTGACCTTCTGCTGAAATGTCGCCTGAACTCTTGTATCGCCCTGCTGCAAAGCCGATTTTGCACAGTAATAAACCGCATTAAAAATCATCTTTTCATTAGCGAAACGGACCTCGGTTTTCGCCGGGTGAACATTGACGTCCACGGCACCGGGAGCAATCTGTATTTTAAGTACACAGGCAGGAAATTTGCCGACCATAATAGAATTTTTATAGGCTTCCTCAAGGGCAACCATACCTGTGCGTGTTTTTATAAATCTGTCATTCAAAAAGAAATACTGCATCATTCGGTTAGGACGGGCATTGAACGGCTTTGAAATATAGCCGCTGACTCTTACACCCTCCAGCTCATAGTCGCAGGGAATAAGCGTTGAGGCAAAGTCCTTGCCGAGAACCTTATATATTGCACCGTCAAGCTTTCCGTCACCCGAAGTAAAAAGTACGTCCTTTGAATCCCTGATGAATCGAACGCTGACCTCCGGGTGAGAAAGTGCGATTCTGTCAACGACTGCGGCAACGGCATTTCCCTCACTGACGTCCTTTTTGAGGAATTTCATTCTCGCGGGAGTGTTATAGAAAAGGTCACGGACAATCAATGTTGTGCCTTTCGGACAGCCTGCGTCGTCAAGAACGGTTTCTTCTCCACCCTCAATGCAATAGCGCGTTCCAACCTCCTCGTTTTCGCTCCTTGTCATGACCTCGACCCGCGAAACTGCGGCGATTGAAGCCAATGCTTCTCCGCGAAAGCCCAACGTGCAAATTGCATTCAAATCATCGGCAGTGGAAATTTTGCTTGTTGCATGGCTGATAAAAGCCTTGCGAATGTTGTCGCGGTCGATTCCGCAGCCGTTATCGGTTATGCGGATATATGTAATTCCGCCGCGTTTTATTTCAAGCGTGATCTTATCCGCCCCTGCGTCAATCGCATTTTCCATTATCTCCTTAACAATAGATGCCGGACGCTCGACAACCTCGCCTGCGGCGATAAGCTCGGCAATATGCTTTGGTAAAATATTTATCTGCGGCATAAGATCACCTCTTTTTCATTATTTTTTTACAGCCTGTCCGCTCTGTTCTTCAGCTCATAGAGCTTTTGCAAAGCTTCGATCGGCGTGAGCGTATTTATATCTATCGTCTTGAGTTCTTCAACGATCTCGTTGCCCTCGTTTGAAGCGAACGAGATCTGCATATCATCGTCATCGTTCTTTTCAACCGTTCTGATTACGGTGACTGCGCCCTTTTCCTCAAGCTCCTTGAGGATATCCTTAGCACGGTTGACAACGGCATTCGGAACACCTGCGAGCTTGGCAACCTCAATACCGTAGCTGCCGTCCGCTCCGCCGCGGACAATTCTTCTAAGGAACGTTATGTCATCGCCCCTCTTCTTGACGGAGATATTATAGTTCTTCGTTCCGCCGATTTCGTTTTCAAGCTCGGTCAATTCATGATAATGCGTTGCGAAAAGCGTCTTTGCGCCGAGCTTTTTCGGATCTGCGGTGTATTCAAGCACGGCACGGGCAATGCTCATGCCGTCAAAGGTTGAAGTTCCTCGACCGATTTCGTCAAAAATCAGCAGGCTTTTCTTCGTAGCATTTTTCAGAATATTTGCAACCTCGCTCATCTCAACCATGAATGTTGACTGACCCGATGCAAGATCATCGCTCGCACCGACTCTGGTGAAGATGCTGTCAACCAATCCTATCTGAGCGCTCGAAGCCGGGACGAAGCTGCCGCACTGCGCCATAAGAACTATCAGCGCAACCTGACGCATATACGTTGATTTACCTGCCATGTTCGGTCCCGTAATTATCGCACAGCGGTTGTCCTTGCAGTCAAGCGCTGTATCGTTCGGCACAAAAGGCGTGTCCTTCATCATTTTTTCAACAACGGGATGTCTGCCGTCCTTGATGATGATTTCATCGCCGTCCGTCATTATCGGACATGAATAATCATTCTGCCGGGCAACCTTTGCGAAGGAGCAAAGTGCATCAATAGTTGCGACCGCATGGGCGGTTTTCTGGATTCTGTAAAGCTCATCGGCAACCTTGCTTCTGACCTGAACGAAAATCTCGTATTCGAGCTTTACGATTCTTTCCTGCGCGCCGAGAACCTTGGCTTCAAGATCCTTAAGCTCGCTCGTTATAAATCGCTCGCAGTTTGCAAGCGTCTGTTTTCTTATGTATTCCTCAGGAACAAGCTCCTTGAACGCATTCGGCACCTCTATATAGTAACCGAAAACTCTGTTGTAGCCGATTTTCAGCTTCTTGATTCCTGTTTTCTCCTGCTCGGTCTGCTGAATGGCGGCAATGTAGCCCTTGCCGTTATGCACAATGTCCCTCAGCTCATCAAGCTCGGAGTTAAAGCCGTCCTTTATCATATCACCCTCACGGACGGTAAACGGCGGCTCTTCCTGAATTGCCTTGTCGATCAGCTCGGCAACGTCCGTCAAAAGATCAATACCTCTGCACGTTTCGTTAAGAAGCGCCGATTTGCACTCGGAAATTCCGCTCTTGATATCGGGCAAAAGCCGAATTGCCGCAAGAAGCGAACGCAGCTCCTTGGCATTGGCGGTTTCATAAACGATTCTCGCCATCAGTCTTTCCATATCGCTTACGTTTGAAATTGCCGCTATCTCGTTTTCGAGGAGAACGGAATCGTCAAACAGCTCACCGACGGCGTTGTGTCGCTTGGTAATCTTCGCAAGATTGACCAACGGCTGCTCTATCCAGTTTCTGACAAGACGTTTTCCCATTGCGGTTTTCGTCTTGTCAAGCACCCACAGGAGAGTTCCCCTGCGTTCCCTGTTCCGCATCGTTTCGGTCAATTCGAGATTTCTTCGGGAAGAAAAATCAATTTTCATGAACTGATTTTCCGAATAAAAGTCAATCTCCCAAATATTATCAAGACCTGATTTCTGCACCTCGGTCAAATAGTCGATCGTTGCGCCGAGAGCGCAGACAGCCTCGTTACTTTCCTCAATACCGAGCTCTGTCAAGCTCTTTTTAAAATGATTGGTTATAATCTGACGGCAGTAATCAACGTTGATTTTCTCCTCGTCAATGCTGTCGGCAGTGCATTCAACACGATTTTTTATAAACTCTCTGATTTTTTCGTTTTTGACAACAGCGGAATTATATCGAATCTCGATCGGCATATATCTGCCAAGCTCATTGACAATATCGTTGCCGACAGACTTTGATTCCAACTGGGTAAGGTTCAATTCACCCGTTGAAACATCGGCAAAGCAAACGCCTGCCGCATTGCCGCTGAGCCAGATCGAGCAAAGGAAATTGTTCTTCGACTCGTCAAGCATACTGCTCTCGATAACCGTACCGGGAGTCAGAACACGGATAACGTCACGCTTAACTATACCCTTTGCCGCCGCAGGGTCTTCGGTCTGTTCGCAGATAGCAACTTTGTAACCCCTTGAAACAAGCCTTGCAATGTAGGAATCAACGCTGTGGAACGGCACACCGCACATGGGAGCGCGTTCCTCCTGACCGCAATCTCTGCCCGTCAGCACCAGCTCCAGTTCCCTTGACGCAGTTTTGGCATCCTCAAAGAACATCTCGTAAAAATCACCGAGCCTGAACATAAGGATAGTATCCTGATATTCTTTTTTGATTTCAAGATATTGCCTCATCATCGGCGTCATTTCTGCCATCTGTTTTTCACCTCATAAATTAAACTTCGTTGTGTTTATTTAGTGCTTTGCAACGCAAAGCCATCACTTCTTTTTAGTTTTATCTTTTCTCTCGTGTTAAACTTCTCAGTCGGCTTCGCCGCCGGCTCCCCTGCAGGGGAGCC
>DNGF01000004.1:0-4795 GCA_003486665.1 Oscillospiraceae bacterium | reverse complement strand
GAGGCGTACAACCTTTTATTTTATCGGCAATATATCTTAGTGGCAGCCGCCGCATGAACCGCATTCGCCTGAGCAATGATGCTCCTCCTGCGGCTCGCAGGTCTTGGGATCCTCGCCCTGAACGCAGAGCGCAAGAATACCTGTGATGTGGTTCATCATCTCGTCAACAGCCTGGCGTGCAGCCTCATACTTCTGCATATTTTCATTTGCCATAACTGCCTGATAAACCTCTGTAAACTCCTTATCATATGCGGCAAGCTTTTCCTCATTTGCATCGTCCTTAGCGGCCTCATGCTGATATGACATATGAATAAGCTGAATCTTGTTTATAAGATCGTTGAGATCCGTGTCAGCCTCGTTTGTCTTTCTTGCCTCGTGGAAAGCGAGATAACGCTCGTCCTGCTGAATTGCTGCGCCGAGCTGTCTTGTGATTTCAATAATGTCCATTGTAAAACTCCTATAAATTTTATTTATCTGAAAAACGCCTTTCAGCGTTCATCCAATACGCCTCTGACTATCCATGTCAAGGGTTCCGTTACCCTTACCTTACAGAACTTTCCGATAAGCTCCTTACCCTCGGCCTCCGGAAACTCAATCATGACATTACCCTCGGTTCTGCCGTTGAGAATACCGTCCTTGGCATAGCCCTCGCAAAGCACCGTATAGGTCTTGTCCTTCATCGCCGCCGTGCGCTCGGAGGCTATTTTCTCCTGTGCGTCCGTCAGCTCCTTGAACCATTTACCCTTTTCCTCTCTCGATATCGGGTCGGGCATATCCGCCGCTTTTGTACCCGGTCGGGGTGAGAAAATGAATGTAAACAGAGAGGTGAACTTAACCTCCTCAATGAGCGAAACAGTGTCCTTAAACTCCTCATACGTTTCACCAGGGAAGCCGACAATAACATCGCTTGTCATTGAAAGATCCGGCATAACCTCTCTTGCATAATGTGCAAGCTCAAGGTATTTCTCCCTCGTATAACCTCGGTTCATCTCTTTAAGCACCCTGTTGTTCCCGCTCTGGAACGGGAGATGCAAGTGCTTTGCAACCTTATCGCACGAAGCCATTGTATCAAGAAGCTCCTTTGTGCAATCCTTCGGGTGTGAGGTCATGAACCTGATTATAAAGTCACCGGGCAAATCGTTGATCTGCCGAAGAAGCTTTGAAAAATTGATGTCCCCATCAAGGTTCTTACCGTAGGAATTAACATTCTGGCCAAGCAGTGTAATATCCTTGCAGCCCGATGCAATCAGCTCTTTTGCCTCTTTTATAACATCATCCGGTTCGCGGCTGCGCTCACGTCCTCTTACATAGGGAACTATGCAATAGCTGCAAAAATTGTTACAGCCGTACATGATCGGAAGCCAGCCCTTGATGTTTCCGTCACGTCTTATCGGAAGATCTTCGGCGATAACTCCTGCCTCATCAGGGCATTCGTAAACCTTTTTACCCGTGCAAAGAACACGGTAAATGAGTTCAGGAATTCTGTGGATAACATGGGTTCCGAAAACAAGATTGACAAACGGATAGCTCTTTCGTATTTTATCAACCACTCTTTTCTGCTGCATCATACAGCCGCAGAGTGCGATTATCAGGTTAGGATTTTCTTTTTTCAGTCTTTTGATCGCGCCGACATTGCCGTAAATTCTGTCCTCGGCGTGTTCACGAACCGCGCAGGTATTGTATAGAATAAGGTCCGCCTTTTCAACGTCATCGGTAAATCCGTAGCCAAGCGTTTCAAGTATTCCCTTAATGCGTTCTCCGTCCGAAACATTGCCCTGACAGCCGTAGGTATGAACAAAAGCAAGCGGCTGTGACGGCTCAAATCTTGAGGTTAAAACCGTCCTGACAAGCTCAGTATATTCACGCTGTTTTGCCATCTCTGACGGCGAAACCTTTATTATTTTTTTCATTGTGCCTTCGCTCAAAGGGCATACCTCTCTTTTTAACGTATTAACTGTATAATTATATAATAAACAAGTCTTTATTTCAAGCTTTTTAATGTAAAATCTTTTGACGCGTTCATTTTTTATAATACAATATGCGCTATTGACTTTAGCTTTCGTTCAAGGTATAATTGATGCTAAAGAACGGTGGTGTCGATGATTGATAAAAAATAATTTGTCGGCTGAAAATAAACGCCTGCACAGTATTTTTATTTATATTCTTTTTCTCGTATTCTCGTTTGGTATCTTATTCATTTGTACCGCTTCATCTCCGAGATATGCAACAAACCCTTGGAACGATTCAAATGCGTTTCTGACAATGGGCAAAGCAATGACCGGCGGACTTACGATTTATAAGGATATCTTTGAACAAAAGGGACCTTTGCTTTATCTTCTTCATGCCGCTGCGTGTTTGATTTCCGACACATCTTTTGTAGGTGTGTATGTTGTCCAGTCCGTATTTCTCTCGTTTACCCTGTTCGCAGCATACAAGATTGCATCATTGTATGTCACAACGGTATGGTCGATAATTTCGGCGGTGTTAACCTGCTTCATCACAGTCAATTCCGACTGCTATTACTACGGCGACAGTGCAGAGGAATTCTGCCTGCCTCTTTTGATGTTCAGCGTTTATTTCTTCTGTCGGTACTTTAAAAATACCGATAACAATAAAATCGGCAAACCTGTTTTTTTGCTTGTCGGCTTTTTCGCCGGTTGTGCCGCAATGATCAAATTTACCGTTATCGGATTCTGGTTTGCGTGGGCATTTTATATTTTACTTTACATTTGGCTTGCAAAAAAGGATTTTAAAGCCGCATTTACTGACGCATTGATTTTTCTCGGCGGCATGGCTACAGCGATCATACCCTGGATAATCTATTTTGCATTCAAAAATGCGCTTAAATGTTTTATCAATACATATTTTATTCTCAATGCAACCGCGTACCCCAAAACCGCAAACCTTTCAATTGTTGAACGAATCCTCAAGCCCATATACTCTTTGGGTGAAAACATTGTTATCTCTCCGTTTGTATTCGTCCTCGGATTTATCGGAATTCTCCTTTTTGCCGCAACAAATATTTTTACCGAAAAAAAGCTGTTCTCAAGAATCTCTGTTCCCTTTGTCTGCTGTTTCGGTCTTTATATTATATTTTTCGGCATAAGATATTACAATTATTATTTTCTTCCGATGTCCGTATTTACAGTCTTTGCTTTTATTGCGGCTGCGTTTTTTTCGGAGAAAGTACTCAAAACGAAGTCGAATAAAATCTCGGCGATTATTTGTGCTGTTATTATCCCCGTAATCATATTCGCCTCCGATTACTGCAATATTTCTTCAAAATTTGCCACCAAAAGTGAGGTTCAGACGCTTCAGATGCAAACGGCGGAATACATTAAGCGCAACAATCCCGACGGAAAAATTCTCAACTACGGCGCCCTTGATTTCGGCGTTTACCTTGCCGCAGATCAGATTCCGTATTTCAGACATTTTGAACAGCAAAATCTTCTTTATGAGAAGTACCCCGAAAATATTGACGAACAAAACAGATATATTGAAGAAAGCTTGGCAGATTATGTTGTAATTCCGGCAAAGAGCGGAATTGAGCTTTCCGATATTTACAAAAAATGCCCATCGTTAAAGGAAAAGTACTCGCTTGTATTTTCTCAGAAATACAGTGTTCATGAATCCATGACGCGCAATAAAACAACAATAAACACATACTATTTTTTTGAAATCAGGGAGAAATAAATATGGAAACCAAAACACTTTATATTCTTGCACCTTGTTACAATGAAGAGGCGGTTCTGCCCATCACATCGAAAATTTTTCTTGACAAGCTTAATTCTCTTATAGACGGCGGAAAGATATCCGCACAAAGCCGAGTTGTCTTTGTAGACGATGGGTCAAAGGATAAGACATGGGAGATCATCGAATCGCTTCATGAACTTGATCAGAAATTTGTCGGCGTTAAGCTTTCCAGAAACCGCGGACATCAGAATGCCCTTCTCGGAGGAATGTCAACGGTAGTTAACGACTGCGATATGATCGTAACTATTGATGCCGATGCCCAGGACGATGTAAACGCCATTGATAAAATGGTCGATGATTATTATTCGGGAAGCGAAATTGTTTACGGAGTACGCGCCTCACGAGAAACCGATACATTTTTCAAGCGCACGACAGCGCAGGGCTTTTATAAATTCATGTCAATGATGGGTGTTGAAACGGTTTATAATCATGCCGATTTCAGGCTTATGAGTTCAAGAGCGGTAAAGGCTCTCCTCGATTTTAAGGAGGTTAATCTGTTTCTCAGAGGCATGGTTCCGCTTGTAGGCTTTAAGTCCTCCTCCGTCACCTATGACCGCGCACCCAGAGTTGCAGGCGAATCAAAGTATCCTCTCAAAAAGATGCTTGCCTTTGCCTTTGACGGAATAACGTCCTTCTCCATCAAGCCGATAAGAGTCATCACTTCCCTGGGTGGAATAACCCTGTTCCTCAGCTTGATTTTTGCAATTTATGCACTTGTCAGCTTCTTTGTGAACAAAACCGTTCCCGGCTGGACTTCAACAGTTCTTTCAATTTGGTTTTTTGGCTCGCTTCAGCTTTTGGCAATCGGAGTTGTCGGAGAGTATATAGGTAAAATTTATCTTGAAACCAAAAGCAGACCGAGATTCTTCATTGAGAAATACCTTAAATAATCAGCATTTAAAATTTATGCAATCTGTTCCGAATAATTCGGAACAGATTTTTTTGATCATTTCCATAAAAATAGAATACTTGATTACAAATATAAAAACCATCACCCCGAAGCGCGGTAAAGCGTTTCGGGGTCAGACTGCTGACAAAGTTC
>DNGF01000238.1:3456-4087 GCA_003486665.1 Oscillospiraceae bacterium | reverse complement strand
CGGAAATGAGTTGAAAACCCATTCAATCGTTGTTTTGTCGCTTTCCATCCACTTGATAACCTCTCTTGCAAGAGGATCGTCGGGCTTTTCGTCATCGTTAAAGGTGTTAAACGGGGAAATGAATTTAAGCTTGTTTACAACATAATCCTTGCCTGTGCTGCTTGAGAAAAGCCATTCGAGGAATTCAACCGACGCTTTCTGTTTTTCCTCGGATACATTCTTGTTTACGGCGAGATAGTTTTCCGTACCGATGCAGAGTCCCTGCTTTTCCTCTCCGTCAACGCCGATATAAATCGGCAGATATTTGATGTCGTCAGCCTTTACGGTGTTTCCCTTTACTTTTGAGATCTGATCCCAAGCCCAGTTTCCGTTCTGAACCATAGCCGCCTTGCCGAGCGCAAATTCGGACATTGAATTTTCAACCGATTTGCCCGACAGCAGTCCTTTCTCGGTTGTGGAATTGTTGATATAAAGATCAAAAATGTTTTTGAAATTTTCCGAATATTTGAAGTCAATCGTTTTAGCGTTATATGCCGATGATATTGTTGATTCATCGCTTTTTTCTTTCATTTCGTAATAGATGGGCATATTAAGAAGGTGAGTTGTCCAGCGCCACTGCTCTCCGCCCGCC
>DNGF01000238.1:2278-3422 GCA_003486665.1 Oscillospiraceae bacterium | reverse complement strand
AGCCATTGATGTTGAGGCAAACACGCCGTCAATACCAAGCTCCTGCTTGTGCTTTGTCATATCCTCGGCGACTTCTTTGAGAAGCTTGAAATTTGTTATCTCCTCGGCTTTTGAAATGCTGACCGCTTTATCCTTAAGGGCAAAATATTTCTCCATGATCACATTGTTATATATGATTCCGTATCCCTCGACAACATACGGAATGCCGAAAACTCCGTCACTGTTTTTGATTGCAAGATCCTTGTCCGAAAGGTAATCGTAGAGCTTTGTGTCGCTGAGATTTTTGCAGTATTTTGACCATGACTGATATCCGACGGGTCCGTTTATCTGAAAAATCGTAGGTGCGTCCGATTTGGCAATTTCGGATTTGAGCGTTGTTTCGTAGGTGTTGCTTGCCGCGGTGACGACCTTGACCTTAACGCCTTTTTCTTCCTCGTATTTATTTGCGATTTCCTTGTAAATGTCCGCAACTTCGGGCTTGAAGTTAAGAAAGTAAACCGTGTTGTCGGCTTTTGGATTGTCCGTATTCGTTGTGTCTTTTTTACCGCAGGCGGAAGCGGTAAAAATAAGCACGGCAACGGTTAAAATTGCTATGATTTTTTTCATCATGTTATCCTCCTTGTTTCATCGGTAATCTGTGATTACTCTTTTATAATCTTTAACAAAAAGGCGCTCCTTTATTCAAAAATTGTAAATATGAATGTTGACTAATTATAAATGTTTGGTATAATTTAATTAAGGCAATTCCGCACAATTGAGGTGCGAGAACGGCACAGTAATTAACAGGAGGTTTTCCTATGGTTAAGCACATTGTTTTTTGGAATGTCAAAAATGACGAACAGAAGAAGCATAATATGGAGGAAATGAAGAAGCGCCTGACTGCTCTTGTCGGCAAGGTTGACGGACTTATCAGCGCAGAGGTAGGATTTAATTTTAACGAAAAGGGCTATGATCTTGCTCTTTATTCAATTTTTAAGGACAAGGAATCTCTTGACGGCTATCAGGTACATCCCGATCATCTCAAGGTTAAGGAATTTGTTCACTCTGTAATTACCGACAGAGCCGTTGTCGATTTTGAATTTTGAGAGGTACGATATGAAGAAATATGACGCAGTTGTCGTAGGTTCGGGCTGTGCCGGTCTTG
>DNGF01000238.1:0-2219 GCA_003486665.1 Oscillospiraceae bacterium | reverse complement strand
TTGATTACGGCAGGCAAAAGAACACTTATAATAGAAAAGCACAACCTTCCCGGCGGCTGTGCAACCAGCTTTTGCAGGGGAAGATTTGAGTTTGAACCGTCATTGCATGAGCTTTGCGGTATAGGACCCGAAAATGATCCCGGCGAAATAAGATTGCTTATGGACAGATTCGGCGTTAAGGTTGACTGGCAGTGCGTTGACGACTGCTTCAGATGTATTTCAACCTACACCGACGGCACACCGATGGATGTTACTTTGCCTACAGGAGTTAAGGCTTTTATTGACAAAACAGAGGAATACGTTCCCGGAAGCAGAGATAAAATGGAAGACTTTTTCAGATTGCTTCAGGAAATAAGAGATCTCATCGAGTATCTCGATAAACCGCCTAAGGAAATGTCGCCGGCATATATGCTGAAGAATTTCCGCAACGTTATCAAGACCGCCGGCTATTCAACGGAAGAGGTTTTTGAGGCACTGGGACTTCCGCAGAAATGCAGGGATATTTTGGCTGTTTACTGGTCGTATCTCGGCGTTGATATGGAGCATCTCTCGTTCTTCCACTATGCGGCGATGGTACATAACTACGTTGCGAGAGGCGCGTACATTCCGTCGCACACTTCGCACGAGATCAGCAACGCGATGATTGAGCGCTTCCGCGAGCTCGGAGGCGAGGTTTGGTTCAACTGCCGTGCCGAGGAGTTCCTCTTTAATGGTGATCGCTGCTGCGGAGTCAGGACGAATATGGGCGAAATTAAGGCGGATATGGTTCTTGCAAATATCAATCCCGATATTATTTACGGCAGGATGATGCCGAAATCGCTTGTTCCCGAACGTGAAAAGAAGCTTTCCGCGGCAAGAAACCGCAACTTCGGCGCAAGAATGTTTACGGTTTATCTCGGACTTAATAAATCCGCCGAGGAGCTTGGTATCAAGGATTACAGCATCTTTCTTGCAGGAACAGCCGATTCTGTCAAGGAATACGAAGCTCTCAAAAGGATTGCTACAAATCATTATTCTATTTTCCTCTGTTATAATGTTGCAAATCCGTACGCTTCTCCGGACGGAACGGCAATGTGCAGCTTTACGACTATGTTTACTGCTCCGGACGACTGGAACAGTGTTTCCGATGAGGATTACGCAAGGGTTAAGAACGAGCTTGCAGGAAGAATCATTAAGGAATTTGAGGAAAAAGCGGGCATCGTTCTTACACCGTATATAGAGGAAATTTCAGTCGCTTCGCCGTGGACGTTTGCGCGTTACCTCGGTGTTCCTGAGGGAAGCGTTTACGGATACATGACAACCGGCTGGGACAGTATGCTTTCAAGAACCGTTTCTCAGGGCGCGGATTTTCCGATAAAGGGTCTTAAGCCGATCGGCACTTCGGGAATAAGAGGCGACGGCTACAGCTCTACATATATGTGCGGCAGCATTATTGCAAAAGCCGCGATAAAAGAAATGGATAAAGAGGGGGTGTGAAGTCATGGCTTTGAAGATCAATGTTAAAAAATCCGGTTTTGCGGACGTGAAAAATCTCGTTAAACACATTACGGAAAAGAATAGGGTAATCAAAGCGACTCCGGCAAAGGAGGTTTCGGCAGTATTCCCTATAAACGAGAATGCCAAAAGGCTTCACCCCGACTATCAGAAAATGGCGATTTCAAAGGTCATTGACCATGCCGGTGCAGGCGCAAAGACGTATGTTTTTAAAGCCGATAAGGCAGCTTATTTCAGAGCAGGTCAGTACCTTAGCGTGGCTTTGACGATTGACGGCAGCGTGCTGACGCGTCCGTATTCAATCAGTTCTTCGCCCGACCTGACAAAGGACGGCGAATACGCAATCACAGTCAGACGCACCCCGAACGGCTTCGCTTCCGATTGGATTCTTGATAATTGGAAGGCCGGCGATGAGGTTACGGTTTCCGAACCGCTCGGCAATTTCTTCTACGAGGAGCTTCGTGACTGTGACGATGTAATTGCGCTCGCAGGCGGCAGCGGAATAACTCCGTTCCTCTCAATGGCTTATGCTATCCGTGATAAGGCGGAGGATTTTAACCTGACAATCCTCTTCGGCAGCAGAACCGAGGACAGCATTCTTTTTAAGGATGAGCTTGACGCAATCGCAAAGGAGTGCGATAAAGTCAAGGTGGTTCATGCCCTTTCCGAGGAGGAAAGGGACGGATTTGAACACGGCTTCATCAATGCCGATATCATTTCGAAGT
>DNGF01000182.1:2600-3601 GCA_003486665.1 Oscillospiraceae bacterium | reverse complement strand
AATTCTTTTCTTTGTAAAAAATTCCGAAAATAAAGATAAACATCGGCATATGAAACGAGTAAATGAATATCTTTAACGGTACAATGTCTGTTCTGTCGAAGGACGCCATGCTCTCAACAAAATGTCCCAGAACGACACAGAGTATCATAAAAAATTTAACGGTATCCCAATACCATATTCGTTCTTTTCTCTCTGCTAAATTTTCCATCTTATTTTACATCCGAATAAAATTCGTTTATGTAATTCTCGACATCCTCTCTTGTTCCCTTGTAAGGACCGGGGATTTCCATCTTATTGGAAACAGTTGCGGTTGCATAGAGGAGAGCGTCCTTCATGGAATGGTTCAATCTCTCGGTCATATAAGCGGCAAAGGTGGTATCGCCGCGGCCTGTGCGGCCGCTGAGGTTTCTTGCACGAATCGGGCATGAGCAGAATTCATTGCCGTCATAAGCGATAACCTCGGTATTATGAGTAATAACAACCTCTTTTGCACCCCAGGAGTGAAGGAGCTTTGCAGCTTCATATCTGTCGGTAAGACCGGTAAGAATCTCCGCTTCCGCTGCGTCGGTTTTAAGAAAATCTATATAAGGAAGAACCTCCTTCTTCTCTTTCCAATCCTCAAAGAACATCGTGTGATCCTCAAGGTTAACATGGCGAAGAAGAGCCTGAACGTCAACGGCAACCTTGCCTCTCTTTGACGCTTCAATTATCATCTCATTGGTAAAATCACCGTAAAGAAGTCCTGCAAAATGATAAATATCCGCATCAACATCTTCGGGAATATCGTCAATAGTGAACGGCGTTCCGACGCTGATGCACATACACTTTCTGCGTTCCTTATCCGCCGTGAAATATTGGTTGTCCATAGTGCATGAGGACTCGGACATAATGCAATAAATATCCTCTTTCGGAATAGTGAAATAGGTAAGTCTTTCGCTGTCATCCGGATTAATCTTTGTCAGTGCGGCAACCTTATGACCGAGAGCATATGCCGAAGCCGT
>DNGF01000182.1:1785-2571 GCA_003486665.1 Oscillospiraceae bacterium | reverse complement strand
GAGGAATAGATAACGGCTCCTCCGATCGCGAGAGTTTCGTTGCCGAGATAGTCGGTATCATGATCCATTGTGATATGACCGATAATAAGTGATTCGTAGTGTTTCATCATTCTGCTCCTTTGTTTTTGTCTTCGTAGTTGAGTATTTCTTTTGCAATATAAATCGGGCGTTCTTTAACCTGAAGATATGTTCTTGCAAGGTATTCTCCGATTATTCCGAGGAAAAGTGAATTCAGTCCGCCGAGGAAAAGTAAAATTGTTATGATAGCAATCGTGCTTGTTATCTCCCCTATTACGGCTCCGACAATAAGTGCAATAATGAGGTAAAGCACCGATATACCCATGAGTCCGATTCCCGTATATGATGCGAACTTAAGGGGTAAGGTTGAGTAACCGACTATACCCTCAATTGCATATCTGAAAAGCTTCATGATCGGCCATTTTGATGTGCCTGCGGCTCTCTCCTGAACCTCATACGGAATATACTTTGTGTTATAGCCGACAAAGGAGAAAATACCCTTTGAGAAACGGCTGTACTCCGACATTTCAAGAACCGAATCAAGCATCTGACGGCGCATAAGTCTAAAATCGCTTGCACCGGGATAAAGCTCAACCTCGGAAAGCTTGTTGTTGATCTCATAGAACTTGTCCTTAAGAAAAGCTATGAGCTTGCTCTCCTTTCGCTCTCCCTGGTATGCGGCTACACAGTCAATATCCGCGTTTTCATCAAGAATCTGCTTCATCTCAAGCACAACTTCGGGGCGCTGCTGAAGATCGGCGTCAATAA
>DNGF01000182.1:528-1715 GCA_003486665.1 Oscillospiraceae bacterium | reverse complement strand
CTTCCTTGCCGAAGTTTCTGGAGAAATTAACGACCTTAACATTGTCCGCCTTTTCGTAAATCGCTTTGAGTATCTGCGGCGTTTTGTCACGGCTTCCGTCGTTGACAAAAACCAATTCGTAATCATCAACCTTTTCCTTGAAAACACGCGTAACCTCAGAATAAAACTCAATTACACTTTCTTCCTCGTTATAGCAAGGAACAACAAGAGTTAATTTCACTTTAGTCACCCAATTCTTTTATAAATCTTTTTAATGCGTTCTGCCATGTCGGCAGCCGTTTAATTCCTGCATCGTCAAGACATTTTTTGCTCAGCCTTGAATTATGAGGCCTTTCCGCCTTTACGGGATATTCTTCCGAACGAACGGGATTAATCCTTGTATTTTTACCTCCGAGCTTCATTATCTCGGATGCAAACTCAGCCCATGAGCAGTAATTTTCATTTGTACCGTGGTAGATTCCGTACCTTTCGGTTGCGATAAGATCGCAAATAAGTCTTGCAAGATCCGGTGTGTATGTCGGCGAACCGACCTGATCACAGACTACATTCAGCTCGGCCCTTTCGCCTCCGAGTCTGAGCATGGTTTTGACAAAATTGCCGCCGTTTATTCCGAAAACCCATGAGGTACGAACGATAAAATATTTTTTTAGATGCTTCATGACAGCCTTTTCGCCATCCAGCTTGGTTCTGCCGTATACATTTTTCGGATCGGTCATATCGCTCGGTTCAAAAGGCGTGTCCCCTGCTCCGCCGTAGACATAATCCGTACTGACATAGAGCATTTTTGCGCCGATTTTTTCACAGGCAATCGCAATATTCTCCGTTCCGTCAACATTGACCCTGCGGCAGTTTTCTTCATCGTCCTCCGCTCTGTCTACCGCCGTATATGCGGCGCAGTGAATAACGGCATCGGGCTTATAATTGCAGATATAACCGACCGTTTCATCGCGGTTTGTAATATCAAAATCATCTCTGTCAACTCCCCTGCACTCAACGGAGCGGGAATTTAACTCCCTTATAACGTCAAATCCGAGCTGACCGTTATAACCTGTTACAAGAACTTTCATATATTCCCCTCAAAAATCAAAGCTGACATCGCTGTCCTTAAGAAGAGGAGCGGATGTATCTTTCTTTGAAAGAATAGGGTTCTCGATACCCCATTCAATGCCGATTTCAGGGTCATCAAA
>DNGF01000182.1:0-509 GCA_003486665.1 Oscillospiraceae bacterium | reverse complement strand
AGAGAATTCATCAACCTTATACATAACTTCAACATCGTCCGTCAGTGTTACAAATCCGTGAAGGCATCCTTTCGGAATAAAGAAAGATTTCTTGTTTTCGCCCGAAAGAATAACCGATGTCCATTTCATATATGTCGGCGACCCTTTTCTGATATCAACGGCAACATCCATTATTTCACCGTGTATGCAGGTAAGGAGCTTGCTCTGCGCTGTCGGATTAACCTGACAATGCAATCCTCTGAGTGTGCCTTTCTCTGCGGAAAATGATCTGTTGTCCTGAACAAAATCAATATCTATGCCGACCTCGGCAAGCTTACGCTTTGAATATGACTCCATAAACCAGCCCCTGTTGTCGCCGAAAACATCGGGTTCAATCACTATTGCGCCGTTTACTTCTGTTTCGTATGTTTTCATTATGTCATTCCTTTACTTTTACATTTTTTCCGTCGAATACGGCGGTTCCTGCTCCGTTCCCCAGCGCGGACGTTCGCCCTGCTTGTCGGAATACA
>DNGF01000151.1:5291-5824 GCA_003486665.1 Oscillospiraceae bacterium | reverse complement strand
ATACAGGCTCGCCGCCGTTCTGTGCAGGAGTGGCGCGCCTATACATTTCCTGCGCTCTCAATATAGCCTGGCGCTCTGCGGCGCTGAAATCCTGCTGTGGCATAGACTAATCATCCCGATCCGTTAAATTATTTATGAGCGGTAAAATTTCCAACAGTTTAAGAATCTGAATTGCCTGATCTGCTCTTTTTTGCCTTTCCGGGCTGAGGTTCGGCTTCAGGGCTTCGATAAGCTTGCACCGCCGTCCCGATTCGCCGTTCATCGCACCCATTATTTTTGTAAGCTTGCCGATCATTTTCGGGTCGATCGAGGAGAACATATCCGCTCCGCTCGGCTGAGCCTTATTTCCTTTCGGCTCGCTCTCCTTGCCGAAAACCGCCTCGGCGGTAGCCTTGAGTCCTTCTATGTCATCGGGAGTGAGAGATGACAGAATTTCATTAATGTCCATCTTTTTTGCCGTTAAGCTTCTCCATTATTTTCTGAGCGGCAGGGGAGGAAAGAACCGCGTTTATCTTATCCCTGTCGCTGAGAAT
>DNGF01000151.1:2665-5274 GCA_003486665.1 Oscillospiraceae bacterium | reverse complement strand
AAGCTCGTCTTTTTCATCGGCTTTGAGGCTGCCTATGAGCTTGTTTGCCTGCTTCTCGGCTTCCGCCTTGCTTGACGGCGCGGAGAAAAAATCGAAAAAGTTGTTGTTTGCCATTTACACTCACTCTCCAATGATTTATAATATATTATATTATGAAAGGTGTGGTATGTATGCGTTTGCTTGTTCTGTCCGACTCTCACGGCAGGAGCAATCTTCTGATTGACGCCGTTGAGCTTCATCCCGAAGCGGACGCCGTGATCTTCCTCGGCGACGGAGAAAACGATGTGAAACTTTTGAAAAGTCTTCATCCGGAAATAAAGCTGTATTCCGTCTGCGGCAACTGTGACTTCGGCTCTCGGCTGCCCGATTTTCTCCTTGAAAAATTCGGCGGAAAAACCGTTTTTGCCGCTCACGGTCATAACGAGGGCGTCAAGTATTCGCTTGACGGGCTTAAAAGAAAGGCTCTCGGCTGCCGCGCTTCTATAGCATTATACGGTCATACGCACGTCCCTGACACAAAATATGATAACGGAATTTGGTTTGTCAATCCCGGCTCTGCCGCGGCAGGCAGATATGCAATGGTCGATATTGTTGAAAACGGCATAGTGCCGATACTATGCGATTTATATAAATAAAACAGCCGCCGATTAAATGCGGCAGCTAAAGTAATAAACCTCCGTTTAACGGCATAACATTGAATTAGCTGATAAACGGAGGTTGTTTTTATGTTTGTATTTTCTTTCAAGGCGAACAAGCCCAAGCTGATCATTGCGCTGTGCGTGGCGATATGTATTCTTGTTGCCGGTACTCTTGCGCTCAATTCACGGAAAAAAACTGTTGCCAATGACGGTGCGATAAACTATAAGGCAAAAACCGCCGCGGAGTGCATTTCCTTTCTCTCTCAGTTCGGCTGGTCGGTGAACGAGGAGCCTATAGAGGTAAGGGAGGTTATTATTCCGTCCGAGTTTAATGTTACATACGAGGCGTATAACGCTATCCAGAAAAATCAGAGCCTTGACCTTGAGCCTTACAAGGGATTCAGAGCGAAAAAGTGGATATTTGAAGTTAAAAATTACCCCGATTATCCTGCCGACAGCGGATATATCAGGGCAACATTATTGGTCTATGACGGAACCGTTATCGGCGGCGATATTTCGTCCGTTGAGCAAAACGGCTTCGTTCAGGGCTTTGAATTCCCGAATGCTAAGACAACACAGAATAATTGAGTAGTATTGCCTTAATGTTACTGCGCTTTCTTCTTCGCAGGCAGCTGAGCAATGATTATAGCCGTGAACATGACGGCGCAGCCGATGTATTCTATAAGAGTCATTCGCTCGCCGAGAATAATGAACGAGAAGATGACGGAGAAGACCGATTCGGTGCAGAGGAGCATACTCGAAAGAGTCGGTTCGGTGTATTTCTGACCGATGATCTGGAATGTGAACGCGCAGCTGCAGCTCATTATACCGGCATAGAGAATCGGGACTGCGGCTTGAATGATTCCGTCCATATTCGGCTTTTCGAAGATGAACATAAGAATACAGGATATTACTCCCGTTACAAGGTACTGACCGCAGGAGAGAACGATGCAGTCGATTTTCGGAGCGTATTTGTCAATTACGATTATATGCAATGCGAACGCGATCGAGCAAAGCAGGGCGAGAAGCTCACCCTTGCCGAGCGCAAAGGACGATGAGCCGCCCATACAGATCATATAAAGTCCGCCCACACCGAGAATTACGCCTATCCACGTTGTGAAAGGCTGTTTCTTTTTATATATAATATATGAGATCAACGGAACGAGAAGCATATAAAGGGCGGTTATAAAGCCGACCTTGCCGGGTTCTATGTAATCAAAGGCGAACTGCTGAAGATTAGAACCGATGCAGAGCATTCCGCCGACTATCAGAATTCCTTTGACGCTTTCTTTACGGCTTGCCTTTTTTTCGGCAGGGGAAAGTTTGACGGGATTCTTTTTGCTTCTGAAAAAAATAACGGGCAGAAGTACAATTCCGCCGATCAGGCTTCTGATTCCGTTAAACGTAAAGCCCTCGACATATTCCATGCCCTGCTTCTGTGCAACGAAGGAGAGTCCCCAGATCATTGCGGCGCTGATAAGCAGGATGGGTCCGAGCAGTTTCTTTTTGTTAGCCATGGGTAAGAGTCCTTTCAATGTTTCTTGCGCGCGGACGGAGATACTGTATCGCAGTCCACGAATATACATTTTATCAGCCGATCAAGGCTATGTCAAATAAATATTTGATTTTTTTATTCAGTATGGTATAATATTCGTTGAAAATTCCGATTTTGATTTTGGAGGAATGAAAATGGCTGTATGTAATGTTATTTCGCACCGCGGATCGAATAAGATCGCGCCGCAGAACACTCTGCCGGCATTCAGGAAGTCTATAGATTTTCATGCCGACGGCTTTGAAACGGATGTTCATCTCACCTTTGACGGCGTACCCGTCATTTGCCATAACTATAGCATTGACGAAACCTCAAACGGAAAAGGTCTTATCATGAATCAGACGCTCGAATATCTCAAGACGCTTGATTTCGGATCATATTTTCACAGGGCATATAAGGGTACGAGAATTCCTACTCTT
>DNGF01000151.1:0-2641 GCA_003486665.1 Oscillospiraceae bacterium | reverse complement strand
CGTTCTTCGTCTTTGCGAGAAAGCTAAGCTCAAGGTTCTCAACATTGAGATCAAGCCGCCGAAGAACAAGGATTATTCCGTTGTTCCGAAGACCATCAACATGGTCAAGGCTCACGGACTTTTTGACAATTTGCTGATTTCGAGTTTTGACCCAATTGCGCTCACAACCTGCAAGGAGGTTGACGGCGACTGCAAGACAGGCTTCCTTTACAGCCCGAACAGTCCGAATTTCATAAGAATTTTCGGCAAGGAGGTAGACTTTGCAAAGTGTATCGGTGCAGACGCGCTTCATCCCTATCTTTGGCTTGTCGATAAGAGATTGGTGGAGCAGGCGCACGAGAACGGTATGGCTGTCAACCCATGGACGGTAAACAAGGAGAAGGACATAAAGCGGCTTGTTGAAATGGGCGTTGACGGCGTTATAACCGACGTGCCGAATGTTGCGAGGAAAATCATTGAAGAATTATAAGACAATTATATCGGAAAAGCGGCTGTAGAAATACGGTCGCTTTTTCCTTTATTTTTTAATAAAACATTGTTGATAAATGTCTGAAAATATGTTAAAATTATAAAAATTCAGCTTAAAAATGGGGGTTACGCAATGAGTTGTTGCTGTAAAAAAAGCGATCTGTCGCTTATTGAACCGGTGCTTGAAAAATACGGCGATACAGAGGGCAGTCTTATAACCATTCTTCAAAAGGCGCAGGATATTTACGGATATCTGCCGACCGATGTGCTTTATCGCATTGCCGAACGCATCGGAGCTTCTCCCGCAAAGGTCATGGGTGTGGCAACGTTTTATTCGCAGTTCAGGCTTAAGCCTGTAGGCAAGTATCTTATCATGCTCTGCCAGGGTACGGCGTGCCACGTCAACGGATCGCAGAGGATCGAAGCGGCGATAACTCAGGAGCTTGGCATTGCCGACGGCGAAACGACCGACGACGGTCTTTTTACGCTTAAAAATGTTGCGTGCCTCGGCTGCTGCAGTCTTTCTCCCGTTATGATGATAAACGGCGAAACCTACGGAAGTCTTACACCGTCCAAGACGGTTGAGATACTTCGCAAGCTTAAGGAGGAGGGCTGAAGATGAAAATTGTTGTCGGTGAGGGCAGCTGCGGAATTGCCGCGGGTGCCGCAAAGGTTTATTCGGCGATCGAGGGGCTTATCGGCTCAACGGCTTCAACGCTGACAGTTACGGGCTGTATCGGAATGTGCTTCCTTGAGCCTATTGTCGATATTTATGACAACGGCGAACTGAAAAAGCGCCTTGTTAAGGTTCAGCCGGAGGATGCCGAAAAGATCATTGCATATGCAAACGGTGACGAGAGCGCCGTTAATGATATTGAAATTTCCGAAGACGACAAGCTTTTCCTCGAAAAGCAGACGAGAATCGCACTTCGTCACTGCGGAATTATAAATCCTGAAATTATTGACGAATATACGGCTGAGGACGGCTACAAGGCACTCGAAAAGGTGCTTAAAACCATGACGCCCGAAGAGGTTATCGAAGAAATCAAAATTTCGGGTCTTGCAGGCAGGGGCGGCGCAGGTTTCCCGACATGGTTTAAGTGGAATGCCGCAAGACAGTCGCAGGGTGAAACGAAGTATCTTATCTGCAATGCCGATGAGGGCGACCCCGGTGCATTCATGGACAGAGCCGTTATCGAGAGCGATCCGCATAACCTCATCGAGGGTATGCTCATCGGCGCATATGCGATCGGCGCAAAGGAAGCCGTTGTATATGTCCGTGCGGAATATCCGCTTGCGATCGAGCGTCTTAAGGAAGCAATTAAACAGGCTGAGGAAAAGGGCTTCCTCGGAGAAAATATTATGGGTACGGGCTTCTCATGCAGGATGAGGATCAAGGCAGGCGCAGGCGCATTTGTCTGCGGCGAGGAAACCGCTCTTATCGAATCTCTTCAGGGCGAGAGAGGTATGCCGAGGCTCAAGCCGCCGTTCCCAGCGCAGTCGGGCTACTGGTACAAGCCCTCTAATATCAACAATGTTGAAACCTTTGCCAATGTTTCATGGATCATTCTTAACGGCGGCGAAGCCTTTGCCGCAATGGGAACAGAGGGCAGCAAGGGTACTAAGGTTTTCGCTCTCACAGGTAAAATTAAAAAGGGCGGACTTGTTGAAATCCCGATGGGCAAAACGCTCCGAGATGTTATCTTTGACATCGGCGGCGGAATTAAAAACAATAAGGAATTCAAGGCGGTGCAGATGGGCGGACCGTCGGGAGGATGTATTCCTGCCGACCTGCTCGACACCGTAATTGACTATAAGGCGCTCGGTGCAACGGGTGCGATCATGGGTTCGGGCGGAATGGTCGTTATGGACGAAACAACCTGCATGGTAAGCATGGCGCAGTTCTTCCTCGATTTTACTGCCAAGGAGTCCTGCGGCAAGTGTATTCACTGCCGAATCGGTACAAAGAGAATGCTTGAGATCCTTAACAGAATCGTTAAGGGCGAGGGCAGAGAGGGCGATATCGAGCTGCTTGAGGAGCTTTGCTATTCCATCAAGGACGGCGCGCTCTGCGGACTCGGACAGACGGCGCCTAACCCTGTCCTGACAACAATCAAGTATTTCAGAAATGAGTATGAGACTCATATTAAGGATAAAAAGTGTCCGGCGAAAA
>DNGF01000071.1:247-4054 GCA_003486665.1 Oscillospiraceae bacterium | reverse complement strand
ATAGAAACAGTCAAAGAAGAACAAGAAAAAACGCCCGAAGAATTAATTCTCGAAACAATGCCCGAATATGCTTATAAAATAGACCACGGATTCGGATTTGACTACTTATTCGCAACAAAATATGCCGAATATCACTATAACGATGATTTTTCAGCTCGACAGTTTGAAAATATTCCTAATTTTAAAAGGGTTACACCGAACGACATTTTGCTTATTTCAAATCCTGTTGTTGATTTTGAAGAAAAAATCGAATGTACCAATGATGATTTTCCGTTTGGCGATGACCTGAAGAAATACTATCTTTTTAACCTTAGCCTGATTGATACGGATGACTATTTTTATCTCTACAAAACCAATCAATGCTACATACTTTTTTACTATGATTCTCAAAGCAACACAACATATGAAATGGGGAATTATTGATGAAAAAAGCAATCGTACTTTCTTGCCTTGACGGATTGCTGAGATTTTTCACGCTGTATTTGATATCCGATCTTTCTGTGTCCGTCTACACGGAAAGTATTTTATCAATCATTGCAGCCGCATTGCTCATAGCCGTTTACTATGCGATTTCACATTTTACAGCTAAAATGACATCTTTTAAAAACCGCCCTGTGTTCTTAATTTTAAGTCTTGTTACATTTCTTTTTCTGACTTTTATTTGGGGAATTATGGTCAAATTCGGCGCTGCGGAAATACATATTTTCCCTCAAGGCACTTGGGATACTGGAGCAGGCTGGTCAGCAATCATGCTTTGCGCCATGCTTATAACAGCCTCGTTGATTGAAAGAAGCATTATGATATTTGTATCGGTTTACAGGAGGAAAAGCAATGAAAATTAAATTGAGAATGAGCCGTTTAATTTACCTCGGCTTATTCATCTTGCTTTTTATAAGCGAGCTTCTTATCGCAAAGTTTTATTTTTCGGATTTTGTCAGAGCATATCTCGGCGATGTTCTTGTTGTTATACTCCTTTGGAGCTTCGTCAGAATATTTTTTCCTGATAAAATTCGGCTTCTTCCGCTGTGGGTGTTCATATTCGCCTGCCTGATTGAAACGGGTCAGTATTTTAACTATACCGAGCTTCTCGGCGTAAGTGACTATCCTCTGCTTTGCACGCTTATGGGTACGTCCTTTGCCTGGGGTGATATTCTTTCCTATCTTGCAGGATGCGCCGTCTGCGGTATCCTTGAAATAATCCGCCATAAATATGACAGAAGAACAAATTAAATAGTGCAAATAAATTGCATAATTTATACAATTAACCCCTATTGTTTGATATTCGTATTGACAATTAAGGATAAGTATGCTAATATACGTTTAGATAGCAGCCATAAACTGTTACCGAATCTATGAAAGGAGAACTGTGTTATGAACTTTGATTTTGGTGCAATTCTTGACAAGATTAACGTTGAAGAGATTATGGCAAAGGTTACTGAGATCCTTGCTAAGATCGACTTTCAGGAAATCCTCAACAAGATTATCGAATTTGTTACCGGTTTGATTAAATAATCATCTTTTACGGTAAAAAATGGCAGCCGCTTTTGCGGCTGTTTATTTTTTTGATGAATTGTGTTGACTAATATGGTAAAAAGTGGTATTATGTAGCTGATAAAAGAAAACCCTGTTTTGCGGTCGTATATTTCGGAAAGGAGTCGGAATATGAAAAATGTCGGTATCGTAAGAAACGTTGATGTCGCAGGAAGAATTGTTCTCCCGATCGAAATCAGAAAAGAACTTGATATAACAGGTGAAGACAGCAAGGTTGAAATACTTGCAAGAGGAAACGAGATCGTACTCAGGAAATATGTTCCCTCGTGTATTTTCTGCCATGAAACAGATAATCTTATTGATTTCAGCGGGCAGAAGATATGTGCCGAATGTGCAAAAAAAATCAGCACAATCACTCCATAATATTTTACGCGCAAGCAAATTCATTTATTTTGCCGTAAATAATCTGCAAATATTTATTTGATTAAGAAAGATTGCAATTGAGCTGCTGTGATTTTTTCAAGGCAGCTCGATTTTTTCTGAAAATCCAAGATATTTTTATATTTTGCTCAAAAAGGCTTGATTTTTCTTCACCCTTAATGTATAATAAACAACGTTATGTGCCGGTGTGATGGAATTGGCAGACGTGCTGGACTCAAAATCCAGTGGTAGCGATACCGTACCGGTTCGACCCCGGTCACCGGCACCAAAAGAAAAAGTCGCATATTAATTTCGGCTTTTATTTTTTTGAGAGGTTTTGAAGCACCGCATTAAATTTATAGCAGCTTCACGGCAGTCATCGGTACCGCCCTCGTACGGTGCCGATGCTTTTCATTTTTTCTATTGCACGTCACATTAAAAAGTCCGCAAAAAATCCCGGCTCTTTCGAGTCGGGATTTTGAGTTAAAGCATTAATCAAAATTTAATCAGAACTTTTCTTCTTTTTTCTTCTTAGGCGTCTTGCCCTTAGCTTCCATACGAGCTGCCTTTTCTTTCTCGGCTGCCTCCTTGGCAGCTGCACGCTCTGCCGCAAGCTTCTCGTTAGCTGTGTTGTTCTGGCTGATAGCCCAGCGTGTGATCTTCATACGGTTTCTGTCAGCACCCGTTTCGATGATAAGAGAATCATCCTTAACGGTTACGATCTTGCCGATGATGCCGCCGATCGTTGTGATCTCGTCACCGATCTGAAGGTTGTCACGCATTGACTGCTCTTCCTTCTGCTTCTTCTTCTGCGGTCTGATCATAAGGAAATACATAATAGCAAAAACGGCTACCATCATGATGATCATGCCCCATTTGCTGCCGAGCAAGCCTGTTCCGCTTGTCTGGGTTGTCTGGGTTGCCAATAAAGTTAAATAATTCATCAGTTATCCTCCTAATCTATACATAACGTTTGTATTATACATTAGAATGTAAATTTTTGCAAGCTTTATTTGTGTATATTCTGTTAATTTTAAAAATTAAATTCTTGTATCGAGCAAATCAACGTATTTTTCCTTGAAATCCTCAAATGTTCCGTTCTCCAAAGCGTCACGGATTTTCTCCATCAGCGTATTATAGAAATAAAGATTGTGCGTAACGCAAAGACGCATCGCCAGCATTTCCTTCGCCTTGAAAAGATGCCTGATATAAGCCTTGGAATGTCTGCGGCAGGTTGGGCAGTCACATTCAGGGTCGATCGGCGTATCATCCTTCATATACTTGGCATTGTTGATATTGATTATTCCGTTCATTGTGAAAAGATGTCCGTGCCGCGCGTTTCTCGACGGCATAACGCAGTCAAAGAGGTCAACTCCCCTGCTGACCGCCTCAATGATGTTGCCGGGAGTTCCTACACCCATAAGATATCGTATTTTATTTTTCGGCGCATACGGTTCAACGGCGGAAATGATCCTATACATATCCTCTTTCGGCTCACCGACTGCGAGTCCGCCGATTGCATAGCCGTCAAGGTCAAGCTCTGCAATCTTTTGCATATGCTCGATTCTCAGCTCATCGTAAACACAGCCCTGGTTAATGCCGAAAAGAAGCTGATTTTTATTTATAGTGTCGTGCAGGGAATTAAGTCTTTCCATCTCCTCCTTGCATCTTACAAGCCATCTTGTTGTCCTTTCGCAGGACTTTTTAGCATATTCGTATGTCGAGGGATTCTCAACGCACTCATCAAATGCCATAGCAATGGTTGAGGCGAGGTTAGACTGAATTCTCATGCTCTCTTCGGGACCCATGAAAATACGTCTGCCGTCAATGTGGGAGGCAAAGGTTACACCCTCCTCCTTGATCTGACGGAGCTTTGCGAGCGAGAAAACCTGGAAT
>DNGF01000071.1:0-203 GCA_003486665.1 Oscillospiraceae bacterium | reverse complement strand
TCCGCCGCTGTCGGTCAGAATCGGACCGTCCCAGCCTGTAAATTTGTGAAGTCCGCCAAGCTCCTTTATAAGCTCGTCACCTGGGCGAACATGAAGATGATATGTGTTGCAGAGCTGAACCTGAGCGTGAATATCCTTGAGATCATAGGCGTCAAGCGCACCCTTAATTGCTCCGCAGGTCGCAACATTCTGAAATGCAGGTG
>DNGF01000179.1 GCA_003486665.1 Oscillospiraceae bacterium | reverse complement strand
AACATCGACAGGATTTTCAACCGCAGGCGCAACGAGAGAAGATGTTGCTCTCTTTGCAAAGCACGTTTCAAACGGCACAAAAATCAAGGCGGCGGGGGGAATCGCATCACTTGCCGATGCCGAGGATTTTATAAAGCTCGGTGCGGACAGACTCGGAACAAGCAGAATAGTAAAGCTTGTGAAAAACGAAGAAGCACACGGATATTGATTTTAAAGTATAAGGATTGTAAATCGAAAGGAAATAATATGACGAATAATTTATATTACGGACGAGGTAAGGATGAGGACAACAAAAAGCTTATCGCTTTCCTCGATGAGGTTTTCTTTACCGATGACCCAGAGGAAAGGGATTTTCTTAACCTGCTCCCAAAATGTTATAAGGATCAGTACAGACCTGCCTACAATAATTTTGTCGTTCAGGATGAGAACGGTGAGTTCCGCTCCGCAATCGGCAGTTTCTATAACGAAATGACGGTCGGCGATGAGCAGATAAAGGCTTGCTGTATTGGCAATGTTGCGGTCGGTACAAAGTACAGATCAATGGGATATATGATCGAGCTTATGGAGCTTTCTGTTAAGGATATGGGTGAAAACGGAGTTGACGTTGCGTATCTCGGCGGTCAGCGCCAGCGTTACGGCTATTTCGGTTTTGAGTCCTCCGGAACCTCTTACCGCTTCAATTTCAGCCGAAGTGCATACAGGCACGCGCTCAAGGCTATGCCGTGCGGACTTGAAATTGAAAAGCTCACTTCGGACGATACCGAGAGCATAGAGAATATTGAAAAGATTTATTCTAAGCTGCCGATAAGGTCGAACCGTAAGCCGGAGAGCTATTTTGATGTTCTCTGCTCCTGGAGAGATCGCCCGTATGTACTCAAAAAAGACGGCGAATTTGTAGGATATTTTGTGCTTGATTATACAAAAAACAATGTCAATGAATTCGGTGCGGTCGATCCCGAATATTATCCGAATCTTGTTGCCGCAGTTATGGAAAAGACGGAGGCGCTTCATGTCGGATTTGTCGTTGCTCCGTTTGAGTCGGAAAAAATCAGGTTTTTTACCGAGAATGCGGACGGCTTGAATATTGACGGCTGTGAGATGATCCTCGTCTATAACTTTGAAAAGGTTATCCGAGCCTATCTCGGCGCAAAAGCGAAGTATTGCAAGCTTTGCGACGGAACTTTCACCGTTCTTATTCACGGAAAAGAGGGAGATGAAAATCTTCGCATTGAGGTGTGCGGAAACAAGGTTACGGTCGATAAGTTTGACGGAAAGGCAGACTTTGAACTGAGTCACCATGCCGCTACAAGGGCTTTCTTTTCTAATCTTACGGCAGATAGAGAGGCGTTCCCTGCATATGTTCAGCAGTGGCTTCCGCTTCATGTATTTCTGTTCCCGTCGGATACAATGTAAGGAGGATATGTAATGTCAGTTAACAGCTCGTTTTTCGGAAATATGCCGGACGGAAAAGAAGTCAGGCTTTTTACAATTAAAAATTCAAACGGAATTATTCTTCAGGTGATTACGCTCGGCGCAACGCTTCAGGCGCTCTATGCTCCCGATAAATACGGCAGAGTGAACGATATCACCGTTGGCTTTGACAGCCTTTACGGTCATCTTAATTTCACGGATTATCAGGGCAAGGTCGTCGGCAGATATGCCAACAGAATTGCAAACGGTTCGTTCGTGATGAACGGCAAAAAGGTTCAGCTCACTCAGAACGAGAAGGGCAAGACCTGCCTTCACAGCGCAGGTGAATTTTCAAATGCCGTTTGGAATGCCGAACCCGTAGGCGAGAATGCGGTTGAGCTTTCATATACAAGCCCCGACGGCACAAGCGGATTTGAAGGTAAAATGGACGCCAAGGTAAAGTATACCCTTACGGAAGACAATAAGGTTGAGATTGAGTACAGCGCGGTCAGCGATAAGGACACGGTCATCAACTTTACCAATCATACATATTTTAATCTCAGCGGTTCGGCAATGAGCGATGTGCTCGGTCATGTTCTTAAGCTTAACGCTAAGAAATTTACTCCGACCGATGAGGACAGCATTCCTACCGGACAGCTTCGTTCTGTTTTTAATACGCCGTTTGATTTCACAAACCCGACTTCGATCGGCAAGAGAATTCATGACAGAGATGCTCAGCTTGTTATGTGCAGAGGTTATGATCACAACTTCTGCCTTGACCATGTTGAGGGAGAAGCGGACGCGGTTGTATATGAGCCGGTCAGTGGCAGACAGCTCAAGGTGTATACCGATCTTCCCGGCGTTCAGCTTTATACGGGCAATTTCCTTGACGGCACAATAATCGGAAAGGGCGGACTTCCTCTCATTCAGCACGCCGGATTCTGCCTGGAAACTCAGTATTACCCCGATACGCCGAACCATCCGGAATTTCCGCAGTGCAGCTTTAAGGCAGGCGAGGAGTTTAAGTCGAAAACAACGTTTGAAATAAATGTATTTTAAAGAATATTTTTGATTAGTTCACAAAATGGACAAATAAAAAAGTATAATTTAATTAAAAGCAGTACCGCACAAATTGAAGTGTGCGAATCGCACAGCAAGATTTTGGCGCGGTATATCCTTAAAGTAACCGATGTTTGAACAAAAAGGTTACAAAAAGCAATTAAAAGGCTTTATTGAAACGGAGGAATTGACATGGCAACGGAAAAAATTCTTGTAGTTGATGACGACACCAATATATGCGAACTTTTAAGGCTCTATCTTGAAAAAGAGGGCTACAGCGTTACGATCGCAAACACGGGTATGCAGGCAGTTAAGCTCTTTGCAGAGCATCAGCCCGACCTTATGCTTCTCGACATCATGCTTCCCGAATTGGACGGATGGCAGGTTTGCCGTGAGATCAGGAAATATTCAAACAAGCCGATCATCATGCTTACTGCCAAGGGCGAAACATTTGATAAGGTTCTCGGTCTGGAACTCGGAGCCGACGACTATATTACGAAGCCCTTTGACGCCAAAGAGGTTCTTGCAAGAATCAAGGCGGTTCTTCGCAGAACGTCAAATGCTTCCGCGCCGGAAGCGGAGAGCAACATAAAACAGGTTTCCTACGACAATCTTTCAATCAATCTCACCAATTATGAATTGAGAGTTAAGGGCGAAAAGGTTGATGCACCGCCGAAAGAGCTTGAGCTTCTCTATCATCTTGCAAGCAACCCGAACAGAGTATTTACGAGAGATCAGCTTCTCGATGAGGTTTGGGGCTTTGATTACTACGGCGACAGCAGAACCGTTGACGTTCATGTTAAGCGTATCCGTGAGAAGCTTGAAGGCGTTTCGGACAAATGGGAGATCAAGACCGTCTGGAGCGTCGGATATAAATTTGAAACCAAGGACTGATGATCCATGGGAAGAAAATTTAAAAAGGATCCCAAAAACAAAAAACTTTTTTATAAATACTTATCAATTATCACACTTGTCAGCTTGCTCAGTGTGCTGATAGTTTGCTCAACATATCTCGGTATCGCATCAAAATACCGTAATGACGAGCAGCTTACAACGCTTGCGAGAAACACAACGATTATTTCGAAAAATTCGGAAAAAATTCTCAGTCAGTTTTCGGGTAAGTACAACAGTGACGATGTGGTTGATATTTCTCCGCTCTCGATGATCTGCAATACGATCAATAATATGTCGGCGGCAATTGATGCCGATATTTTTATCATCAACATGAACGGCGAGGTTGTCGTTTGTAAGGAAATGATGAGTGACCGATTCAGGTTTGATTCGAATGCGGTTTGCGTGGTACACGGCGGCTACAAAATTGATCAGTCTATTATTGACGCCGCAACGGACAAGGATTATACAGAGGTTGGTAGGCTCGGCTCAACCTTTGTAAGGACTCAGCTTACCGCCGCGTCACCGATAAAGATTAATAACAAAACCGTTGCAATTGTTATTGCGACGGAGAAGATTACATCAAGTTGGTACAGCTACGCTAAGAGAATGCTTCAGATTTTCCTTGTTGCGGCTTTGTTCTCTTTGGTTGTTTCTTTCCTCGCGGTTTATTATCTCAGCTACAGGCTTACCCGTCCGTTAAGAGATATGGCAACCGCTACGGAGCATTACGCTCAGGGAGATTTCAGCTATAAGGTAAAGGTGCGCGGGCATGACGAGGTTGCGCAGCTTTCGGAGGCGTTCAACACCATGGCGATGTCGCTCTCAGCGCTTGAAAGCTCGCGAAGAAGCTTTGTTGCAAATGTTTCGCATGAGCTGAAAACACCGATGACGTCCATCGGCGGATTTATTGACGGAATGCTGGACGGAACTATAAGCGAGGATAAGTATGAGCATTACCTCAGAATAGTTTCGGACGAGGTAAAACGTCTTTCAAGGCTTGTAACCGGTATGCTGAATATGTCCAAGCTCGAAGCCGGTGAGATGCAGATCAATATGAAGCAGTTTGACATAAGTGCCGATATTTTCAAAACGCTGCTTTCGTTTGAAAGAAAGATCAACGATAAAAGCATAGAAATCGTCGGACTGGACAAAATGGAAAGCATGATTGTCAGTGCCGATGAGGATATGATGATGCAGGTTATCTACAACCTTATCGACAACGCGGTCAAGTTTACTCCGCAGAACGGGTATATCGAATTCAAGACCTACCGTGATAAAGAAAAGCTGTTCGTAAGCATTAAAAACAGCGGTGCGGGTATTGAACGCGAGGAAGCGGATAAAATATTTGAAAGATTTTATAAAATCGACAAATCCAGAAGCTATGATGTCAAGGGTGCGGGCTTAGGCTTATACCTTGTCAAGAGCATTGTCGAGCTTCACGGCGGACAGATTGTATGCAAGAGCCGGATCAACGAGTACACACAATTTGTATTCTGGCTTCCAAACGTTTAATTTTTGTTTACAAATTATAAAAACTGTTGTAAAAAGACGCGTTTATACTTGTATATAACATAAGGAACCGAAAAAAACGGTTACCTATTAACAGTGCAGGAGGAAAAAATTATGAGTGACGAAAACAGATATTACGGAACACAGGAGAATCCGGAGCCTGCCGAATCCGCCGCAGAAAACGCTCAGACAAACGAGAATGTATATGCTTGGCAGGACGAACCGGAAAAGGTTAATGCCGAACCGACCGATAATACGGAGGCGTCCTATAACAGCAGCCATAACGATTATAACGATTTCAGCCGATATAATGATACTGTGGACGATACCGCAAAAGAGTCACCGTACAGCCCGTACAATTCGCAGAGCTACGGTTCAAACGAAAATGCTTCGGGACAGAACGATTATTACAGCCGACAGTATGAAAAAACAATGAAAGAGGTTCCGGCTAAGAAAAAGAGCAAGGGCTTCAAAGGCTTTGTTATCGCGCTTGTTGCAGTAGTTGTATGTGTCGCCGTTGTTCTCGGAGTTTATCCGAAAATCAAAAAATCAGATACCTCAACTCCGTCAGGCGACTCAACACAGCTTACGCTTTCCGATACACCGACAGCGAAGAATACATCGAGCGTTCCGTCCAGTGAAGAAATTGCTGCCAAGGCGGAGAAGTTTAATGTCGGCATCAAGCTTTACGGTCAGTCGCAGTCGATGTTCTCGTCATCGTCTTCGAGCAATTCACTTGTCGGAGAGGGTTCGGGTATAATCATGGGAGAGGACAGCGCAAAGAAATATACTTATATCGTGACTTGCGCTCACGTTATCAGCTCGGTTAAAACTTCGGGTTATACAATGACCGTCACCGACTATGAGGGCAACAACTATGACGGTATTCTTGTCGGCTATGATTCAAAGACAGATGTCGGCGTTGTCAAGATTGCAAAAACAGGTCTTACCGCCGCAGAGTTCGGCGATTCGACAAAGCTTAAAAAGGGTCAGACGGTTTATGCTATCGGTAATCCGGGCGGCTCTGAATTCTTCGGCTCTTTCACAAAGGGTATGATCTCCGCTATTGACAGACCTATCAGCAGTGAGAGCGGCTATGAAATGAAGTGCATCCAGCACACGACACCTATCAATTCCGGCAACTCCGGCGGTGCGCTTATGAATGAGTTCGGACAGGTTATCGGTATCAACTCTTCTAAGATCGTAAGCACGGGATATGAGGGAATGGCATTTGCAATTCCGATCTCGGACGCTAAGCAGATAATTGACGATATAATTAAAAACGGATATGTTACCGACAGACCGAAGCTTGGCATATCATATGCTGCGGCAGAAAAGTATCAGCAGTATGCAATGGTAGTAAAGCTTAAAGGACTTCCGAGCGGTTCGCTTGTTATCGCTTCAATCAGTTCGGACAGTTCACTTGCAAACAGCAAGGCGAAGGTCGGCGACCTTATCACGGCTGTGGACGGTCAGAAGCTTGATACGGCGGATGTATTGCTCGATAAGATCGAGAACGGCAAGGTCGGCGATAAGCTGAAGCTTGAGCTTTGCAGGATCAACTCGGATTATTCGGTTGATACGTTTACCGTTGAAGCAACCCTCGTTGAGGATAAGGGTAATTCCGCGGAAACTGAAACAACCACTCAGAGTCAGGCTCAGGGCGGCTTTGACTGGAACGAATTCTTTGGCAGCGGATATTAATATTAGCCGAAAATTCAAATATTTTAAAAATTATAAAGGGAGTTCCGACTGAGTGTCGCGGACTCCTTTTGACATTGGTGAAAATGACAAATGCTTTCCAAAATGTTGTGTGCAAGGGGTCTTTTTTATCTTTTATTATCAATATTTGGTGATTTTTCACAAGCCGTATTTACCTGCAAAAGCACTCCCTGTTTGGTAAATATTTATAAAATATTCTTTGAATTGACCCCATTTTGAAAAGATTTTTCAAAAAATATGCTCAAAAGGGTTGAAAAATTCTTTGAAATTGTGTAAAATGTATATGTTTACATTGGCATTTTGTATAAACGTGCCTAAAAATATTTGAAATGCGAATTATGATGTGAAAAATAATCGTGAGGAGAGATTATATGTCAAACAGACTTTTTCAGGGAGTCATTCATCAGATGAGGAGTGCCATTGACAGAACGATCGGCATCATTGATGAAACCGGAACGATCATTTCGTGCAGCGAACTCGGAAGAATAGGAGAAATAATTCCCACGGCGGCGGCAAGCGCTTTCATGGACACAGAGGCTTGTGTCGTTGACGGCTGCACATATAAGACTTTCGGAAATCAGATTCACCCGGAGTATGCGGTCTTCGTAGACGGTGATGATGAGCTTGCCGAGAAGTACACAAATATCAGTGCGGTTGCTTTGAGCAATCTTAAGCAGTATTTTGATGAGAAATACGACAGAAATAACTTTATAAAGAATGTTATTCTCGACAACATTCTCCCCGGAGATATCTATCTCAAGGCGCGCGAGCTTCGTTTTAACAATGACGCTACCCGTGCGGTTCTTCTTATCAGAATTCCGAACCAGACAGATGTTTCCGCCTACGACATAGTTCAGAATCTTTTCCCGGACAAGTCCAAGGATTTTGTTGTCAGCATCAATGAAACCGATATTGCACTTGTTAAAGAGGTTAAGAGCAACATAGAGTCAAAGGATCTTGAAAAGCTTGCACGCTCAATTGCCGATTCTCTCTCGAATGAGCTGTATATTCATACGGTTATCGGTATCGGCACTACGGTTGCAGGTATTAAGGAGCTTGCCCGTTCCTTCAAGGAGGCTCAGATCTCTCTTGAAGTCGGTAAGGTCTTTGACAACGAAAAAACAATTGTCAGCTATGACAGCCTCGGCATTGCAAGACTTATCTATCAGCTTCCGACAACTCTTTGCGAACTCTTCCTTCGTGAAGTTTTTAAGCGCGGTTCGATAGAGAGTCTTGATCAGGAAACTTTGTTTACGATTCAGAAGTTCTTTGAGAATAACCTCAATGTCAGCGAAACGTCAAGAAAGCTGTTTGTTCACAGAAATACACTTGTTTACAGACTTGAGAAGATCAAGAAAATCACAGGACTCGATCTTCGCGAGTTTGATGACGCGATCGTATTCAAAGTCGCACTTATGGTAAAGAGATATCTTGATGCCAATCCGATCAAATACTGATACTACTAAGGACAGATAACATGATTGATTTTAAAAACGTATCCAAGGTTTACGACAACGGAACCAAGGCTCTCAGCAACGTCAATATTCACATTGACAAGGGCGAGTTTGTTTTTGTTGTCGGAGCATCGGGAGCGGGAAAGAGTACATTCCTCAAGCTTATCATGCGTGAGGAAGTCCCTTCGTCGGGTTCGATTGTCATTAAGGGATATAACCTTAACGAGATGAAGAAAAAGAAGATTCCCTATTTCCGCAGAAACATGGGAATCGTTTTTCAGGATTTTCGCCTTATTCCGACAATGACCGTTTACGACAATGTTGCATTCGCAATGCGAGTTGTCGGCGCGAGGGAAAAGGATATCAGAAAAAGAGTCCCGTACGTTATAAACATAGTCGGTCTTTCCGCAAAGGCAAGAAACTATCCCAATGAGCTTTCCGGCGGCGAGCAGCAGAGAGTTGCGCTTGCCCGTGCGCTTGCAAACAACGCCGATATAATCATTGCCGATGAGCCGACGGGAAACGTTGACCCGCAGATGTCGCTTGAGATCGTTGAGCTTCTTACACGGCTTAACGAGGCAGGCACAACGGTCATTATGGTTACTCATGCACATGACCTTGTTAAAAAATTCGACAAGAGAGTTATAACGCTTGAAAGCGGCGAGGTCGTTGCCGACGGAATGATTGAAAACGGAGAGCTTCCGATCCAGTCTGCGGCGCACCTTAACCTTGAAAAGCAGACTATTGAAGAAAAATTTTCATCAAAGGAAGAAGAGGCAAAGCCCGAAGAGGGTAAGGAAGATAAGGTTGACGAGGATTTTCTTGACGCTATTATAAGCGACAATGATTCGTACCGTATTTATATTGAACAGGATTCGGAAAAGGACGGTGAGGATCAATGAAAAGAAGAGGCCGCCTGGGCTATCTTACAAAAGAGGGCTTCAGAAATATCAGGGTAAACCACCTTATGTCCATTGCCTCAATCGCCGTTCTTATGTCATGCCTTGTTATGATGGGCGCGGCATTTATGGTTATTGTCAATGTAAATAACGTTATGACGGAAATTGAGAGTCAGAACGTTGTTATGGTGTATCTCAAAAATGAGGTGCAGGGTGACAGAATTACCGAGATGAAAAATGAGATCACACTTATGCAGAATGTTAAAAAGTGTGAGTATGTTGATAAGGAAACAGCGTTTAAGCAGCAGCTTGAAGAGCTTGGCACGGACGCAACCTATTTTGAGGGTGTTGATAATCCGCTGCCGGATCTTTTTAAGGTTTCCGTAAGCGACATGACAAAGTTTGATCAGACCGTTTCGGATCTTAAGCAGCTTAACGGTGTCGATTCGGTGCGCGACAACAGAGATATCGCTCAGACGCTCGTCAGAATCAGACGTACTATATTTTATGTAAGCATCGGCGTTATCGCTGTTTTGCTTCTCATATCGCTGTTTATCATTGCGAACACGGTTCGTATTACAATGTATAGCAGAAGACTTGAAATTAACATTATGAAATCAGTCGGCGCAACGAATTGGTTCATACGTTGGCCGTTTATGGTTGAAGGTATGGTTCTCGGTGCAATTTCAGGGGTGCTTTCCCTTGCAATTGTATGGGGCGTTTACAGAGCGCTCCAGTCAACGGTTTCTTCAATGCTTACGATGGTAAGCCGCGGATTTACCGTTGTGCCGTTTACAGATTATGTAATATACCTTCTTGTTGCTTTCCTTGTAATAGGTATTGTTTCGGGCGGAATAGGAAGTCTTATTTCCATACAGAAGTACCTCAAGGAACGTGGAGGAGTTGTGTATGAAGAAACAGAATAAAATAATCGCCTTGTTTCTGAGTGCCGCGCTTGTCTTTGCATCCTTTATGTCGTATGCTCCGAAAGCACAGGCAAAAACGCTCAGTGATTTAAGGGATGAGTATTCCAATATCGAGGACAAGGTTTCCGAGAGCGAGCAGAGAGTTAAGGAGCTTGAAAGCCAGCAGGCAGACCAGGCAAAGATTGTTTCGGCTCTCAATATTCAGCTTCAAAAGCTCAATCAGGAACGTGAGAATATCACCGCCCAGAAGGATCTTATCACAGAGGATATAGATGCGACTGAGAAAAAGATATCGTCACTTAATGCCGAAATTGCAAAGCTTGATGCTGAGATTGCAGCGAAGGATCAGGAGATCAAGGACACGGTTAAGCTTTTCTGCGACCGAATGAGAGCCAACTATATGGCAGGCGAAACGTCGGTACTTGAAATCTTCACATCGTCCTCCGATATGTCGAGTTTTTTAAACCGTCTTGAAATGTTCAAGCGCGTTACCGAGAACGACCAGAGCCTTGTTGATAAGCTCAATAAGGAGATTGCCGCTATTGAAAAGATGCAAAAGGAGCTTGAAGCTAAAAAGGCTGCACTCCAAAAGGAGAAAACCGAGCTTGAAGCCAAGAGAAGCGATCTTCAGTCCACAGAGGATACTCTGACGGCAAATCAGAACGTCATCAAGCAGAAGACCGAAGAGGTCGAGGCAAAACTCAGAGCATTGAATGCTCAGACCAAGGAACTCAAGGTTTCAATTGAGGATTATAATTCCGAAATGGCAAGGCTTGATGATGAAATAAAAGAAGCCATCAGAAAAGCCAATCAGAATAACAACAGCGGCTCACACAACAACGGCGGTTCAAATGCCGGAAATATGGATTCGAATGTCAGTGCTTCAGGCTGGGCATGGCCGATGCCGTATGACGGAGTTTATCTTACCTCATATTACGGATATCGTTATCATCCGCTTGACGGTGACTGGAGATACCACAGCGGTATTGACGTTTCAATGAGCGGCGCTTACGGTAAGAACATTGTTGCTACAAGAGCAGGCACGGTTATTATCTCCTCGTATGAGGGCGAGAACGGAACAGGCTACGGCAGTTATATCGTCATTGACCATGGTGACGGATATACCTCACTCTACGGTCATTGCAGTGCGCTCCTTGTTTCTCAGGGACAGCGTGTTTCAAGAGGACAGATTATCGCAAGAGTCGGAAGCACCGGTTGGTCAACAGGACCTCATCTTCACTTTGAGGTGAGATACAACGGCGAAACTGTAGATCCTCTCGACTATGTCAATATGCCGTAAAAATTTAATTGAATACAGAAAAGAACTCCCATTGATTTTTTGTCAATGGGAGCTTTTTTATAGTCGTTTAATTTGTGCTTGCTCTATAGAGCTGAATTTATAATTCTTTAAAGCTGACGCATCTGTTTTTCATTGAGATTTTGTCAACCTGCCAACCGTAAGAGGAAAGCTCCTTTTTGAACGAGAGAAAGGAGTGATCAATGGGAAATCCGAGAATTTCCTCAATCTGATCAAAAGTTAAAGAAGAGTTGGACTTTTGTGCTTTAACATAAATCCACAGCGGCTCGTATTTGCTCATTTTGCCCTCCTTGAAAAGGCTTTGTTAAGTAAAATGTATAGCAGTATCAGAACGGCGGTTGAGCCTGTAAGAATAAGATACATTGTCGGAGTGCTGACCTCTGTATCAAAGAAATACAGTCTGCAATCAACGGCGTTCTCCATAGCGTCGATTGCTGTTCTCGGAAAACCGATACGCTCCATTTCACGGAATGCGCCTGCCATTGCGTGATTACGGATAAGGCTCGTTCCGTATGTTCCGGGAAGAAACATCAGAACCCTTTGAAGTCCTTCGCCGAACTGTGACATGGGCATATACGCGCCGCAGAGAAAACCGTAGCCCGCGCTGACGATCGTTCCGACCGCAGATGCCTGACCGTTCGTTGTAAGGGAAAAGTTGACACATGAAGAAAGTGCTGTGCCGAACAGCGTAAGCAAAAAGACATCAAGAATAAGATACAGAATATCGGAAAAGCTCATAAACCAGCCCTGAGCGTAAACATAAACCAGTCCGGCGGCAAGTGCCGTAAAGCTGATTATCAGCGTTGAAGCTGCCGAAGAAATAAAATAGCCGAAAGCGAGAACGGAACGGCGGACAGGTGAAACAGTAAGGTCGTGAATTGCGCCGCTGACTTTGTCGTTTATCATAAGAAGGTTGGAGCAGAAAGCAACGGTTACACAGCTTACGGCGAGCAGGGATGAAACGAGCTGACCTGAAACGACCGCGTTAAGAAGCTTGTCATCAATTATTGAGGACATCGGCAATGCCGAGGTGAAGCTTTCTCTGTAAACCTTTGCAAGAAAAGTAATATACAGAACAAGAAGAATCAAAGGAGTAATGAGCGAAGAGAAAAACATACCTTTGTCTTTAAAAAATATACGAATATTTCGTCTTATCAGATTTCCGAGTCCGATCATTTTTCTGCACCTCCCGCAAGCTTTCTTCCCGTTACATTGAGAAACACATCGTCCATCTTTCCTTTTGTTACCTCGTAGTCGGTAAACAACTCAGGATTTTCCGTGATGAGCTTTGTTGCAACGGCGGTGTCGGGGACACAAATTCGAACAGCATCACCGAAAATTTCATATGGCATACCGAGCTTTTTAATCTCATTTTCATCCGATCTGTATAAGGTTATGAAATCGCCGGTATATTTGTTTTTTAAGTCAAGCGGAGTGCCTTCGGCGGCAATTTTGCCGCTGTCGAGAATAACAACGTAATCCGCGTCCGCCGCTTCCTCCATGTAATGAGTGGTGAGAAGCACCGTCATTCCTTCATTTTTCCTCAGATCATTTACAACCTCACCGAGAAGCCTGCGCGTTTGGGGATCAAGTCCGGTCGTGGGTTCGTCGAGAATCAAGAGCTTCGGTTTGTGCAGTAATGCGCGTGCAATATCTATTCTGCGGCGCTGACCTCCTGAAAGCTTGCCTACCGTTCTGCTTAAGAGATCCTTGAAATTCAGAATCTCTGCAAGCTCAGTCTGCCGCTTTTTGAATTCAGAACCCTTTATTCCGTAGAGTGCTGCGCGGCTTTTCAGGTTATCGGATACTGAAAGCGATTGGTCAAGCACCGAGTTCTGAAAAACAACTCCGATGCTCCTTTTAACATCGTCAATAGAATCGTCAATGCTCTTGCCGCAGATTTTAACGCTGCCTCCGTCCTTTGAAAGCTGACCGCAGATTATTGAAATGGTTGTGCTTTTGCCTGCTCCGTTTACACCGAGAAAAGCAAAAAGCTCACCCTGCTCAACATGAAAGGATATATCCCTGACAGCCTTAACCTCGCCGAAGGATTTTCTCAGATTTTTTATTTCTACTATATTGTTCATTGAATTTCCTCTTTTCGGAGCTTTATTTTTTCTTATTAACGCCTAATGAGTTCATGAGAATTGAAAGACCGCCGTAAATCACACCGGCAACCGCCCAGATTATCCAGCCGCTTTTGAGCTGAGCGTTGCCGCGCGGACCGTAGGTGAACACAAGAAAGATCGCTGTAACAATCAGCCAATAGCAGATTGTTATCGCACCTCTCAGCTTACCTGTCGATTTTTTATCACGCGTATAGTCCTCCTCCTCAAGAAGCTTATTGAATGAGGACTGGCGGACACCTCCGAGAACAAAGAAATAAACTCCGACACCTGCAAGTATCAGCAAAAGACAAACACCGACTATATAGGAAATGTCCGTTGCCTTGAAACAAAAAGCAATAAAAAGAGGCAAAACCGAAAGTATACAAAGCAAAGTTCCGATTGCGTTAAACCGTGAATATGTTTCGCTGAAATTCTTTTTCTTTTCCTTAACCATGCCGGAAACGCCGTATTCCGTTTCAAACGGTTCTTCTTCAAGGAAACGGTAATCCCTTACCTTTGCCGAGCAGGAGAGAAAGATCGAAACCGCCGCGGCAACAATGATAATCAAAATGCAAAGTCCGATGCCTGCCGCAAGATTTTCAGACATTGGAAAACCGGGAAGCTCACTCAGTCCGGCAAGCAGGATTAACGCGATCGGAGAAAAAATGCAAAGAAAGGTGGCAAGTGCTGTTTTCGGAGCTGCCGCCTTGCGAAGCTCGATATAGTCCGAGGCTTCTTTCATTGATACTTTCTTTAACGTTGAATCTTCACCCGCTGTGATCTTTTCCGTTTCTTCAATTTCATCTTTAAGAAGAAAATCGGTGGACACTCCGAACAAACGGCTCATTTGTAAAATCTTATCCATATCAGGAACGGACTGTGCGCCCTCCCATTTTGAAACCGACTGTCTGGTTACTCCGAGCTGCTGCGCGAGTTCTTCCTGCGACCAGCCCGACTTTTTGCGAAGCGATATAATTTTGTCTGCCAAGATCATAACGATCCCTCCTTTTCTTGCTTTAAGCATACCTCTTTCGGCGGTTGCACGCAAGAAACCTGACTGTATAATTTGTCAACCGATGGTTGCGTTTATAAAATTATAGCAAAAAACAGGAATTGTATCAATATTTAACTTGTTTTTGTGACAAAAACAGTAAGTTTATTTATCAAACAGTTTTATAAAGCATAACACAGAAAAAATAAAAATGCCCCCTTATCTTGATGCAAAGAACATTTTATGGCAAAAACGGGAATAAAAAGTTGAAAAAAATCTCTTAATAATGTTTACATCTCAAAAAGAAAGTGTTATTATTATGGGTGGTAATTAGATTGCTATTAACTTTACAAGGAGGAACAAAGAATGGCAAGAACAAAGAAAACCATGGATGGTAATACCGCTGCCGCTCACGTATCTTATGCGTTTACGGAAGTTGCCGGTATCTATCCTATCACCCCGTCAAGCCCGATGGCAGACTACGTTGATCAGTGGTCGGCTCAGGGTCGTAAGAACATTTTCGGCACAACGGTAAAGGTTGCCGAGATGCAGTCCGAGGCAGGTGCTTCGGGTACTGTTCACGGTTCCCTTGCAGCAGGTGCACTCACAACGACTTATACGGCGTCACAGGGTCTTCTCCTCATGATTCCCAATATGTATAAGATCGCAGGTGAGCTTCTTCCCTGCGTATTCCATGTATCGGCTCGTTGCGTTGCATCTCATGCTCTTAACATCTTCGGCGATCATTCAGATGTTTATGCCTGCCGTCAGACAGGTTTCGCAATGCTCGCAGAAACAAATCCGCAGGAAGTTATGGATCTCGGCGCAGTTGCTCACCTTGCAGCTATCGAGGGCAGAGTTCCGTTCATCAACTTCTTCGACGGTTTCCGTACATCTCATGAAATTCAGAAGATCGAGATTTGGGATTATGATGACCTTAAGGAAATGTGCGACATGGATGCGGTTGCTGCATTCAGACACAGAGCGCTTAATCCTGAGCATCCCGTAATGCGCGGTTCTCACGAGAACGATGATATCTTCTTCCAGCATCGTGAGGCTTGCAACAAGTACTATGACGCCGTTCCGGCTGTTGTTGAGAAGTACATGGGCAAGGTAAATGCAAAGCTCGGTACAAACTATCAGCTCTTCAACTACTACGGCGCTGAGGACGCAGAGAACGTAATCGTTGCTATGGGTTCAATCTGCGACGTTGCAGAAGAGGTTATCGACTACCTTACCGCTAAGGGTGAGAAGGTTGGTCTTATTAAGGTTCGTCTTTACAGACCGTTCTCTGTTGAGAAGTTTGTTGAGGCAATTCCTGCTTCTTGCAAGAAGATTGCTGTTCTTGACAGAACAAAGGAACCCGGTTCAATCGGTGAGCCGCTCTTCCTCGATGTTGTTGCAGCTCTCAATGCAGCAGGCAAGGACGGTATCAAGGTTATCGGCGGACGTTACGGTCTTGGTTCTAAGGACACACCGCCGTCAAGCGTATTCGCTGTATATGATGAGCTTAAGAAGGACGCTCCGAAGGCTCACTTCACAATCGGTATCAACGATGATGTTACACATCTCTCTCTTGAAGAAGACAAGAATGCTCCAAACACAGCTGCAGAAGGTACAATCGAATGTAAGTTCTGGGGTCTTGGTGGAGACGGAACAGTTGGTGCTAACAAGAACTCTATTAAGATTATTGGAGACTACACAAATAAGTATGTTCAGGCATACTTCCAGTACGACTCAAAGAAGACAGGCGGTATCACTATCTCCCATCTTCGTTTCGGTGACGAGCCGATCAAGAGTCCCTATTATGTAAACAAGGCTGACTTTGTTGCCTGCCACAACCCGTC
>DNGF01000257.1 GCA_003486665.1 Oscillospiraceae bacterium | reverse complement strand
TTAATTCCGAAGAAAAACAAACACAATTAATTCCGAAGAAAAACAAAAACACCGCACAATCGGGATTTGTACGGCGCAGAAATTTTTTATGAAATGTAAATTCAGGTTATAAAAAGGGGGAACGGCCCGTCGTGTGCAACATCGAACCGTTCAAGGGAAAGAGAAAATAAAAATGAAAATAGAGATAACTATCTCCACACGTATAATATTATATCAGTGCTGAGTGAATGTTGAGAAAGTATGAACAATTTGTTAACATTTCACGGAAATGTGCGATTTTTTCGATTTTTCAGCGTTATATACAATTTGTGGCTTTGAAAATTATAGGGAAAATCGGAGATTTGGGCGAAAATCCGGATTCAAGAAACGCAAATAGAAAAGCTCATTGACAACTATGGGTCAAATTGGTAAAATATTTTCAGAAAGCCAAAAGGAGTGTTTACCGATGATAAAGAAAACCATGAGCATTATACTTTCGCTTGTATTGATCTTGGGATCTTCGTTGACTCTTACTGCGAATGCGAAAACAATCGAGGCTAAAACAGGCTTTGCGGTTGCGTCCGATCTTCACTATGTTCATCCCGTGAAACAGGCGGGAACAACACTTGCGGATGAGGGCTGGGTAACGACCTTTAAATCTGAAAGCGAATCTCTTACCAACCAGAGCGGCTACATAATTGATGAATTTTTGAAGGAGTGCGCGGAAAATCCCGAATGTCAATTTGTTCTTGCAACGGGAGATCTTGCAACACACGGCAGGGATTATATTTCGGAGCATGAAGTTGTCGCCGCTAAATTCAGAAAATTTGAGCAGGAAACAGGCAAACAGGTTTATGTCATTAACGGAAATCATGACAATGCAAAAGATATGCCTGTTGATCATAAAAAGTTTACCGAGATTTATCATGAATTCGGATATGACGAGGCGCTTTCTACCGATGAGGGAACCTGTTCTTACAGTGCAAATCTTAATGACGAATACACTCTTGTGGCTCTCGATACCTGCGATGAAAGATACAGAGTTGTTCCGAACAATGATGCTTCGAGAATGGACTGGGCGATAAAGCAGGTGAAAGCGGCAAAGAAGCAGGGCAAAAAAGTCATCATGATAATGCACCATAATTTGCTTGAGCATAATCCGTTCCAGAAGCTCAACGAGAAAAACTACGTTGTAAACACACCGTATTCTTTTGCTGGACTTCTTGCCGATCTGGGCGTTAAGCTTGTTTTTACCGGTCACACTCATTGTGCAAACACAAAATCTTATACGAGCTTCCTCGGAAATACAATCTATGATTTTTCAATGTCAAGCCTCGGCAATTTCCCCGCCGAATATAAGTTTGTCAGTATGACCGACAGTGAAATAAAATATGAAACAAAAAAGATAAATCATATTGATGCGGATAAGCTTGCATCGGTCTGCAAGGGATATTCGAAAGAAGCACTTGATATGATGAAAAATGATCTTCAGGGCTACACCTGGAGTATGTCATATAAGGAGTATTCGGAGGATCTTCGAGAGAATATCACTCCGGAAACACTCGGCGTAGAGGAAACGGACGCGCTTTATGCAAAGCTTAAACCGGTAACGGATATGATAAAGGAAATGTCAGATACTCCGATTTACGGCAAGGGCGGAATTAAGGAACAGGCGGCGGCATACGGACTTGAAATTCCCGACAGCGAGTACAAGACGCTTAACGATGCCGTCACGCTTGCAATGCTCAGATGCAAGATCGGAGATAAAAGGTATTCACAGGATTCAAATGACTTTAAGGTTTTGATCAGGCTCCTTGCATTTACGGTTCGCAAATCGGTCGCGTCAACGGCTGATGAGGGTATGCTTGCAAATGCAAACGAGATTCTTCAAAAGCTCGGCTGCGAGGGCGGAATTGCGGATAATATGTTTAAAAGGTTCTGCGAGAAAAACGGCTTTGCAACCCCGGCAGAAAAGGAAGCTGTTGCAATTGCCTACAGCCTTTGGGGCGGCTACATCGGCGAGGTTGACGGAGTTGAAAACCGAAACGGAACCATTCCCGGCTACGGAGTCAAGGAAGCAAGCAGAAATCAGTTTGTCGCGGTATTCGAAAAGCTCGTGAAGCTGACAATTGATATAATTAAGAAAGTTGTAATTTCAACATATCATTAATAAAATACGATATGGAATAAACAAGGAGGACTTCATATGAACGAGAAAATTATTGCAGAGGTTAAGGCTCTTGTTGCCGCACCGACAAGCTGCCCGGAGGCAAAGGCTGCCGCTGAAAGCTGGCTTGCCGCAGTCGGAACGGACAGAGAGAAAGAAGAAACGAAAAAGCTTGTTGCTGAGCTTGAGGAGGACATCGAACCGATTGATGATCTCATTGATTTTGCAAGCTCTCCGAAGTGCAAAGAATTATTCGGAGATAAAGCGGATGGCTTTTTGGCTCACGCGAAGGAGCTGAAGGTTTCCGGAGCAAAGTATTGTGATTGTCCGGCGTGTGCCGCCTGCGAAAGAATATTGAAAATGCTTAAATAATATTAAATGGGACTGCCCTGATTTTTTCAGTGACAGTCCCATATTTTATTTCTTTAAAAAATCAATTCCGAAAAGTCTGTGGATCGGTTTTGTAAATTTGGATTTGATACGCTGCGACGGCGACATCCAGCTTCCGGAGTACCAATGAATCGAGATGGTGTTTTCTGTTTTGCTCATAATGCCCGTATTGCTTCCGTACGGGTTCATGTAATCGCTCGGCAAAATAAGTGCGTCGGCAACTGTTTGCATTTTTCCGTCAAGCTTCAGCCCATGACGAAGCAGAGCGTCCGTATTGAGCCGAGGGCAGGTAACTGTTCCGCTTTTTCCATCGAGATACGGCTCATATTCTTTCAGCATTGCCGTGATTGCTTTCCCGTGAGCGACGGAACCGAATCCAAGTCCCGTTGCAACATAATCGGGATTTTCAAGACCGAAAAATGCTTCATTTTCAAGAAGAAAGTCAATATTCTTAACGAGCTCAACGTCAGTGTCAAAATATATTCCGCCGTTTTCTTCAATTATGGCAAGGCGCGCATAGTCGCTTAAAAAAGCATATTTATGCTCTTTGGCACACATTGCCGTATAGCCGGTCGAATTGACATCGTAGTTGTTTTCATTCCATTCAATTATTTCATAATCGGGACAAAATTTTTTCCAACTCGCAATACATTTTCTTACAGATTTCGGCTTTTCTCCGCCGCCGAACCAGCAGTAGTGAATTTTCTTTGGAATCATTCGGTCACCTCCGGGTAAGTATTATATCATAATAAATCGCCTGATGGTGCGGATTAAACGTCCGGGCAGGTTTAGTTAAAAAGTCCCGTTCCGAAGAACAGGACTTTCCTGGTGAGGATGAATGGATTTGAACCATCGACCCCTTGCATGTCAAGCAAGTACTCTAACCAACTGAGCTACACCCTCAAAACATGAGTATTTTATCATACTTTTATCCTTTTGTAAAGAGTTTTATTTAAAGTTCAATAATCATTTGCTTTTGCCTTGCAATATGATCGGTTATGAGTTATACTTAATAGGGTAATTGCCGACGGTTGAAATTCCGGTACTCGGCGGATACCTTGCGGGAAGATGAAAGGAGAAGCAATGCATTATATTATAATGGATCTTGAGTGGAACAACGCCTATGTTCACCGTACCAAGAGCTTTATGAACGAGATTATTGAAGTCGGTGCGGTTATGCTCAACGACAGGCTTGAAGAGATCGGCCGCTTTTCCTGTTTTGTTAAATCAAGAATAGGAAAGAAAATACGCAGCAACATAAAAAGACTGACGCATATTACAAATGACGATGTAAAAAACGGTGAACCCTTTGAGTCGGTCATGAAAAAGTTTGAGAACTGGATCGGAACGGACGAAAGCGTTATTCTCACATGGGGCAACAGCGATATCCGTGTTATTATTGAGAACTTCCGTTTCTTAACAGGCAAAAGTACAGTTCCGTTTATGAGAAATTATACCGATGCTCAGCGGTATTTTCAGATAAAAAAAGATATACCCGTTGATAAACAGCTCGGACTTTTTAATGCGGCAGAAGCAGTCGGAATGGATCCGAACAGCTTTTCTCATCACCGTGCGCTGGATGACAGTCTGCTTACCGCCGAGTGTTTCAGAAGAGTGTATTCGGAGGATTTTAAAAAATATATTCAGCCGTGCGATAAGTCGTTTTATGAAAAGCTCTTTTTTAAACCTCACGCAATCAGCAGTATTAACAGTCCGCTTGTGGATAAAAGCTTACTCAGCTATACCTGCGAGGAGTGCGGAGTTAAAGGAAGACTTATAAAAAATTGGAGATATTCCAACCAGTATTTTAGGGCAACATATGTTTGTCCGCAGTGCGAAAAGAAAGTGCGCGTTGCGGTCCGCTTCAAAAAATACTATGATTGTTTGGACACAAGAAAGACCGTTACGCTTATTAAAGATGATGAACCGTCCGCGCTTATACAAAATGACCTTGAATGAATTGTTCAGGGTCATATTTTTTGTATAAATCATAAAATGTGAACAATTTTTAAATAAACGATTGACAAACGAACGGATTTGTTATAGAATAAGTCGAACTCTTTAAGAGCGGTACAGAGATGCCGACAAGATTTTACATGAAGCAGAGCTGGGTCTGCATATATTGTTGTGTAATTTTATGTCTTGTTGCGCTGTGCGACAAGACATTTTCTTTTTTCGGAGGCTCGTATGAATAAGAAAATCATGGACGAAGCGGCTCTCGGCAGAGCGGTAATGAGAATCTCACACGAAATAGTCGAAAAAAATAAGGGCACACAGAATATTGTGCTTGTCGGAATAAAGCGCAGAGGCATTTATCTCGGTCAAATGATTCACGATAACATAATAAAGATTGAGGGAGTTGACGTTCCGTTCCAAACTCTGGACATTCATTTTTATCGCGATGATCTGACAAAAGAGAGCGATGCGCCAATCTATAATGCCGAAAACAACGAGTTCGATGTCACCGACAAAAAAATTGTACTTGTTGATGACGTAATATACACGGGCAGAACGGTTCGCGCGGCGATCGAAGCGATTTTCACAATGGGCAGACCGTCACAAATTCAGCTTGCGGTTCTCATCGACAGAGGACATCGTGAGCTTCCGTTTAAGGCGGACTACATCGGCAAAAGCATACCGACATCGAGAAACGAAACCGTTTCGGTAAAGATTGCCTGCCTTGACGGTGAAACAGGCGTTGACCTGCTTACAGACTAAGGATTTAAACACGGATGTGTTTGAAATAAAAAACAACGGAGGTACATCAAATGAAACTCACCTACAATGTCAAAGACAAACCGAAATTCGGTCAGTTGATCGTATTCGGCTTCCAGCAAGTCCTTGCCATTCTTGCGGCAACAATCGCAGTTCCGACAATCGTCGGCAACGGAATGTCACAGTCGGCAGCACTCTTCGGAGCAGGCGTCGGCACAATCGTTTATCTTCTCTTCACCAAGTTCAGAAGCCCCGTATTCCTCGGTTCTTCGTTCGCATTCATCGGCTCCATGCTTGCAGCCTTTGCCGGTGCAATATCCGAGGCGGCAGGACACTTCGGACTCATTATCGGTGCGCTTTTCGCAGGTCTTGTTTATGTTGTTATCGCAATTGCGGTAAAAATTGCAGGTGTTAACTGGATAGACAAGCTCATGCCTGCCGTTGTTATCGGACCCACGGTTTCAATCATCGGCTTGTCGCTTGCAGGCAACGCAGTCAGCGACCTCACACTCGGCAAGGTTATGACAGAGGTTACCACCCAGACAGTTGAAAACGGAAAGATCGTTGACGTTGTTTCTTCCGTATCAACCGCAAGCCCCTATGTTGCGCTTATCTGCGGACTTGTAACGCTCTTCACCGTCATCCTTTGCTCGGTTTACGGCAAGAAGATGACAAAGCTCATCCCGTTCATCATCGGTATCCTTGCCGGATATGTAGCAGCGGCGATCTTCACCGTAATCGGTATCAAGACAAACAACACGGCGCTCCAGGTTATCGACTTCACAGTTTTCCATGACCTTAAGATCTTCGCGGTTCCCGACTTCACCTTCCTCAGAGCAGCACAGGGTGTTAAGGAAATAGACGGTCAGTACCTCGCAACAGTTGCAGTCGCTTATGTTCCGGTTGCATTCGTTGTATTCGCAGAACACATCGCAGACCACAAGAACCTCTCCTCAATCATTGAGCAGGATCTCCTCAAGGAGCCGGGTCTTCACAGAACTCTCCTCGGTGACGGCGTAGGATCAATGTTCGGCGCAATCTTCGGCGGCTGCCCGAACACAACATACGGCGAGTCGGTAGGCTGCGTAGCAATCACCGGTAACGCTTCGGTTGTAACGATTCTCACCACAGCGATCATGTGCATGGTTATCTCCTTCTTCGGACCGTTCGTAACCTTCCTTGCAAGTATTCCGAACTGCGTAATGGGCGGCGTTTGCATCACGCTCTACGGCTTCATCGCAGTCAGCGGACTTAAGATGATCCAGCAGGTTGACCTTGACGACAACAAGAACCTCTTCGTCGTAGCGGTTATCCTCATCTGCGGCATCGGCGGACTTACCGTAAACTTCGGCAAGGTAACGCTTACATCTATCGCTTGCGCTCTTATCCTCGGCATCATCACAAATGTGATCCTCTCAAAGAAGAGCCAGAAGGCATAAGCCAAGCAAATATAAAATTGCTCCCACTCGTCCGACGGGTGGGAGTTTTTGTGTTTATATTATAATTTGTACAAGTTAATAACATTTTTATTTTTTTGACGTGCACGATTTGCAAATTTAGCTGCACCGCCAAAGTCGTGTTCAATATATGTTATAACATAGTCTGATTGATTTATCATCCATTCGTTTC
>DNGF01000137.1:11008-11772 GCA_003486665.1 Oscillospiraceae bacterium | reverse complement strand
TGCGCTGACTGTTGATATGGCACTTGGATGCTCTACAAACAGTATGCTTCATCTTCCGGCAATCGCTCATGAATGCGGAATTGATATAAATCTTGACATTGCCAATGAAATCAGCGGAAAAACATATACCAATAATTATGAAACCTACTGCGTTTCTTATGTTGAAGCAATTGCCGCTCCCGCAGGTATTTATTCAACGAAAAGAACGTTTGAAAATTTCGTTATAGGTACCAACACAAAGAACCGCTCATATATCGCTACAATGATTCTCGGCGAGAATACATACGGTTCTGTTTATAATAACGGTACTGCTGACGGTACGGTTGATTTTACCAATACAAGCGGCTTCACCGCCAGTGTATCGGCATGGACGACCGACTTTGGTAATATGAAAAATTTCGGCGGAACAAGCGCAAGTAAGAATTACAACGTTGCTATCAATGCCGACAGCAACCGTCCTCTTTCGACGACATACATTGATAAGAGTGTTACATCTACGCTTTCTTCACTCAATCTTCGATTCCATACGGTTCTTCCGACATATGCTACCGACACAAACGAGCAGGTTACGGTAGGCATTGACAGCGCATATGCGGTGCCGGGAATTGTCAAGACCTTCAGTGCCGAAGATACATCGAACAATCCCGACAATGACGCAACGGCTGCCTCGGAGCTGGGCATGACTCTTTCCACAAGACGCGTCATGGTAACCGGAGTAAGTATAAACTCAACATTGCAGTCCTTCTTTGAGGGCGTAGGTCCGT
>DNGF01000137.1:1971-10979 GCA_003486665.1 Oscillospiraceae bacterium | reverse complement strand
GAGGTCCGTGTAAGGACACCGGTACAAAGGAATATACCGTTTCCATGAAATACCACACGCCGGGCGGCTGGAGCAATGTTTTTGTCGGACAGTCTTTCAGCTTCCGATTCATTACATACGATAAAGGCTCTTTTAGAACTCTCATTGAGGAAATCAGCGGAACAGATCCCACAACCATGTCGATCAACCTCTCCGAGGGTGAATTCAAGGGCTATAATCCTCAGGCATGGTATTATTCATCGGGCTGGGAGGACTTCAGAACCTCTTTCATTAATGCGAAAAAGTGCCTTGCAAAGCCGGATGTCACACAGACAGACATCGATTCCGCTTATAACGACTTGAATACGGCTTACGGCAATCTTCAGATGCGTAAGGCAGACTATTCGCTTGCCGACGCATATTATAAGCAGGCAAGCTCCAAGGACAGAAGTGATTATACGCTTGCATCATGGGCAAAGCTGCAAACGCTTCTTGATAACTACGCCGCAGACTGCAGCGCACTTTATCAGCCGGCAGTCGATAAGATGGCGATGGATATTAAAGCTGCTATGGACGCACTGGAATATGCAACGGCGGACTATTCGGAGCTTATTGCAAACATCAACACGGTAAACAGAATAATGAACGAAGCTCCGACTGTTTACGGCAAACCTGCGGCAGAGGTTTACATAGGATGGGCTACCGTTATATCGGTTCTTGAAAACTCCGGATGTGTATATAATGAACTGGAGGGATACACTGTCGGAACATATCTTGACGTTACCGAACAGTCAACCGTTGACGGATATGCTCTTCTTCTTAAAAACGCAATCGACAATCTTAAAATTATAGGAGCGGATTATTCGGAAGCCGTTAAGGCAGAAAGCTCCTATAAGGTACTTAAGCTTTCATATATTGTTGACGACATAGCTGAGAACCTTACAAAGGCATATAACGATCTTATTGCCTTACATGGTCTTGATCTTACAAGACAGGCAGATATTGACGCTGCGGTGGCAACGCTCAAGTATTGGCTCGATAATATAGAGTATAAGCCTGCCGATATATCGGCTGCGATAGAAATTATCGCGGAAGCGAATGCAATTGACAGATCGAAATACAGCAACTTCTCAAATGTTGACAGCGCAGTTGCTTCTCTTGAATCCAAGCTCGGTCTTGATATCAGATACCAGAGCGAAATTGACAGAGGCGTTGCAGCGGTAAGATCCGCAATTAACAGTCTTACGACAAACGGTGCGGATTATTCCGATGTTGACAAAGCTATCGCGGAAGCGGATCAGGTAGCGGACAATATACTCAAGACATACGCTTCAACATATGGATTTACTGCGGAAACATTCTATTCAAACTGGTCAAATGTTACAACTGCAATAAATAATGTTGTCAGAAATCTTGATGTAAGCAAGCAGTCGCAGGTTGACGGCTATGCTGCCGCTATAAGGAAAGCCATCGGCGCTCTTGTTGAAAATAAGGCGGATTATACCGAGGTTACTGCCGCGCAGAATGAAGCATCACCGATCATTTCAAACGGCAGCGGACTTTACACTTCCGAGAGTCTTGCCAATCTGACTACGGCTTATATGGCTGTTGTCCCGAATCTTAACATCAGCACCCAGGCTCAGGTTGACGGCTACGCCGAGGCAATCAGAGCGGCGATAAGTAAGCTGGAGTATCTTCCGGCAAACTATTCGGCTGTTGATCAGAGAATAACAGAGGCTAATGCAAAGCTTGCCGATAATGAAGCATATTCAAAGGCTCATCCGGGTTACTCGCTTTATACGGATGAAACCGTGTCGGCTCTTAATCTTGCAATAGCCGGAGTTGACAGAAGTCTTGATATCAGAAGCCAGTCAATCGTTGACGGATATGCAACCGCAATCAACAACGCCGTTAACGCATTGAAGTATTCCGGAGCAGACTATACACAGGTTGAGCTTGCAAAAGCAAATGTGCCGAGCGATCTCTCCCTTTATACTACTCTCTCGGTTGCAACTCTTAACTCCGTACTTAAAAAGATTGATATGACTCTTACTGCTGATCAGCAGTCCAAGGTTGACGGATATGTAACAAGCATTAATAACGCGATAAAGAATCTTAAATATAAGAATGCGGATTATACAAAGGTTACTGTTGCCAAGACAAAGATTCCGACCGACTCCTCTCTCTACACGGAGGAAAGCTGGCAGCACCTTCAGGAGAAGCTGAATGAGGTCGAAGAGGGTCTTGATATCAGATATCAGGCTCAGGTTGATAAGTATGCAGAGGCTATCGAAACGGCAATAAGTGTGCTTAAGTATAAGCCTGCCGATTACACTGATGTTAACAAGGCGATTACGGAAATTCCCGAAGATCTTACTATTTACACAGATGAGTCGGTTAAGTCGCTTACCGATACCGTCAGCGGAATTAACAGAGAGCTGGACATCAGATATCAGGCAACGGTTGACGGCTATGCGTCCGATATCAGAGCGAAGATTTCTGCGCTCAAAACCAAGGGCGCCGATTACACTGCGGTAGTAAGCGCAGTGAATGAAGCAAAAAGCAAAATTGCAGAGGGCATCTACACCGATGAATCTGTAGCTAATCTTAATAAAGCGGTCAACGACGTAGTTTATAACCTTGATATAACCAAACAGGCACAGGTTGACGGCTATGCAAAGGCAATCAATGACGCTATCTCAAAGCTTGAGATCAAATTTGTACCTGCAGACTATACTCGCGTTGACAGTGAAATTGATAAGATCCCGTCGGACCTTACGGTTTACACGGACGAAACGGTTAAGGCTCTTAACGATGCCGTTAATGCTGTGGACAGATCTCTCAGTAAATCTCAGCAGACAACTGTTGACGGTTATGCCGATGCGATTAAGGCTGCAAGAGAGGCGCTTACTTATAAGGCTGCTGATTACAGTGCGGTAAATACGGCAAAATCAAAGGTTCCGGCAGATTCATCTGTTTATACAGAGGAAAGCTGGCAGAACCTCCAGGATAAACTCAATGCGGTTGAGGAAGGCTTGAATATCACTCAGCAAAGCAGAGTTGACAAATTCGCAAAGGATATTGAGGATGCGATAACAGCCCTTAAATATCGCCTTGCAGATTACAGTGAGGTTACAAAAGCAAAGAGCGAAATTCCTGCGGATTTAAGCCTTTATACGGATGAAACCGTTGCAAAGCTTAATGAAGTGCTTAACGGAATCGACTACACGCTTAACGTTACTCAGCAGGCAATTGTTGACGCCTATCCGGCAGCTATCCGTGCCGGAATCGCCGCTCTCCGCTTTAAGGCGGCGGATTACAGCGCCGTTGAAACAGCAAAGGGAAAGGTGCCGACGGATTCCTCAATTTATACGGAGGAAAGCTGGCAGAAACTTCAGAATGCGGTTGATGCCGTTAAATACGGACTTGATATAACGCACCAGGCAGAGGTTAACAAGTTTGCTCAGGATATTGAAAATGCAATTGAAAATCTTGAATACATCGGTGCAAATTACGATGATGTAAGAAAAGCAATCGAGGAAGCAAACGCAAAAATGGACGAGAAGCTTCATACCGCGGCATCAAGGGCGGCGGTAAGAAATGCAATCAACCTTGTAAATTATAACCTCGATATTACAGAACAGGCGACGGTTGACGGCTATGCCGCCGCAATCAGAAAGGCTGTTTCGGAGCTTAAATATAATCCGGCTGATTATAGCGCGGTTGAAACCGCGAAAGGCAAGGTTCCAACAGATTCGTCACTTTATACTGCCGAGAGCTGGCAGAATCTTCAGGATAAGCTCAACGCAGTTGAGGAAGGACTTGATATCAGATATCAGGAGCAGGTTACGGGCTATGCGGCTGCAATTGAGCAGGCGATAGTTGACTTGAAGTATCTTCCGGCGGATTACACTAATCTTGAAAAAGCTGTAGCAGATGCCAAGGCTGCTATCGAAACAGGTTATTACACAGAAAAATCCGTAAATTCCCTTAAGGCTGTTCTTGATTCTATCGACAGAACTCTTGATATAAGATATCAGAAGAAAGTCGATATGTATGAACAGGCTGTCAGATTGGGTATTTCCTCGTTGGAATATCTCCCGGCTGATTACACCGCAGTTGAAACCGCTAAGGGCAAGGTTCCGGCAGATTCGTCACTTTATACTGCTGAGAGCTGGCAGAATCTCCAGGATAAGCTCAACGCAGTTGAGGAGGGCCTTGATATCAGATATCAGGAGCAGGTTACGGGCTATGCAGATGCAATTGAGCAGGCAATAAAGGATCTGGTTCCTCTTGCGGCTGACTATACAGAGCTGAACAAAGCCAAAGAAGCAGCCAAAGCAGAAATAGATAAGGGATGGTACACAGACGAGAGTGTTGCCGCACTTCAGGAGATACTCGACAATATTCCGACAGGTTTGACGAAAGATCGACAGAATGAGGTTGATTCCTATACTCAAACAATCGTCAAAGCTACCAATGATTTGGTTAAAAAATTGGCAAATTATACAGAACTTCAAAAAATTCTGGATTTACTTGACAATTCAAGCTCGGAAATTTATAATAATACATATAAGAATTTTGATGAGGTAATGTCGCTTATCAATGCTTACCGCGAAGAAACCGTCAAAAACAACATGGCGCTTACGATAGATAAGCAGGCGCAGGTTGATGAGATGACTGCAACGCTGCAGGGCTATATTGACTCTTTGATTCCCGAAGAGGCAAAGGAAGTCTTTGAGGCAAAAGAAGGCAGCACGACCGTTATTAAAAACGGTTACATTTACGGCTTGTCAACAGGTATGACAAGGTCGGTCTTCCAGAGCAAGTACATTACATATGAAAATGTTACTCTTTCCTATTCCGGAAATATCGGCAGAAATCTCGGAACAGGAACAACGGTTACGGTAACTTCTGACCTTACCAATGAGGTTATCGGAACCTACACTATCATAATTTACGGTGATATCAACGGTGACGGAGCGATCACAAAGCTTGATTCGGCAGTGCTTTCAAGCTCACTTAATAAGAAATTGACTCTGACATCGGCACAGAGGCTTGCCGCGAACCTGAACGGTGACAGATATGTGAATTATGTTGACAGCACTTTGCTCAAGAGCGTAATTCGCAGAACCAAAACAATAGATCAGGTAACGGGCAGAGCGGTTTAACGGACTTAATTCCATGAAAAATGGATTAAGATATTTAAAGGAGGAATATTTATGGCAAAGAAACTTATCAGCATTGTTCTCTCTGTGATTATTGCTTTTTCGGCTTTTGCAATCTGCAGCTTCGCCGGCGATACAATAACAGAAGAAGACAAGAAGCTTTATCCCGCTGAAGAGCTTGCTATTGCAGATCCGAAAGAAAGAATTGATTTCGGTTTGCTTACCGGTAGAAACTGGGGCTATATGTGGCAGGATGAAGTTGCAAGCAAAGACGTTATCGAAGAAAATCTCTCCCATTGGAAAGATGAGATCATCGACGAGTATCATGCTCTTGAAGCAAAGGGCGACGCTGCAACAGATGCAGAGTGGGGCGCTCTTTATCGTAAGATGAAAACTCCGTATCAGAACAACTGGGAAAATGCAAACGATTTGTATGAGTACGTTGACTTCTCAAAGGGCAAGGTAAACGCAAAGTTTGTTGCAAGCAAGGAAGAAGTTAACCCCGGTGAGGAGTTCACAGTTGATCTTTACGTAACAACCGACTTCTGGTTCGGCTGTATGTATGCTACAATTTTCTATGATAATTCAGTTGTTGACGTTGTAGGCTGCAGTGAGTACTACAGAGGCGAAGACAAGGACAGATATCATAAAGAGGATGTAAATGTTCATACTCTCGGTGAAGCTTTCGCAAACTATTCTTATGATGAAATCAACCACTACGGTGACTATGATCATAAGGATCTTGGCGATATGCGTTCTATCGAGTGGCCGGATAGCCTTAAGGCTGAGGAAGGCTGCTACGACAAGTACGAAGGCTATACCGTTATCATCGGACCGAGCGAGGACGCTCTTGAGGCTCCCGTACTTAAGGGTGATAACACAAAGGTTATTACTTATCGCTTCAAGGCAAAGGATACAGCTACTCCGGGTGCTGTTTCTAAGCTCTTCTGCCCGAACGATTCAATGTTCACGGTTAATAAGCTCGATGTATATGCAGAGTGCGATGCAGCAGGCAAGACAGTTGCTCCCTGCTGGCAGTTCTATCGCCTGGATAAGGGCTCAGACGCTAACTACATGGTAATTGCCGACGGTTCTTATCAGTTCGATAAGACTCTCGAAATCGAGGGTACACAGGTTAAGATCGCTGGCGCACAGGTTGAGAAGGCTGACTACACAGCACTTGACGCTGCTATCGCAGATTTTAACAGCGCACTTTCAGGTCTTTACACTGTTTCTTCTTGGAGCGCATATGCTTCTGCTGTAACAGCAGGTTCAAGCCTTTCAAGAGATCTTACTAAGGATGAGCAGGCTACAGTTGACGCAGCTACAAAGGCTATCGTTGACGCTAAGGCAGCTCTTGCACTCAACAATCTCGTAAGTGCTGATGTTATCGGTACTCCGACAATCGGTTCAAACGCTAATGTTCAGGTAGTAGCTAACGGTTCTCCGAAGGCTATCCGTCTTGTTGGCGACGGTGACAACGCTCTTACATTCAACCGTGAGGACGCAGTTATCACAGCAGACGGCGATAACGAGATTTGGAACATCAAGGTTGCAGCAACAACTGCTCACGCTTCATACAAAGTATTCGGCAGATGGGGCGATGAGTACAACAACGAAGGCCTTGAGCTTAACATCGAAGCAACTGAGGGTCTTGATCTCAGCATTCATTCGATCTCCATCCCCGATATGTATCCGGCAGGAACATATATGGACGGCAAGATCTATGCAGGCTTCCATGACATTATCATCAGAACAAGCACAGATGTCCTTAAGGTTCAGATCATCGACCCGGACGGAAATACCCGTACATTCGATCAGAAGACATGGACACCCGTTGTTGACGGCGATGAACTCGTATGGACAGTTAATGTTAACTTCGGTACACTCGGTAAAATGAACTGGGGTCTTAGAACCCGTGCCGACAGCACAACATTTGCTCTTACAGGCGATTATATCACAGGTAGAATCGTATTCTGATAAATTTCCCCAAACAATGCTAATTTGGCTCCGCGCTCAGGCGCGGAGCCTTTGCCTTTTTAAATATAAACTTTATAATTTTAAACATTCAATTTCGGAAAAAATATTGACACTTATAGTCAAAAATGATAAAATTAATAACGACAACGAGCGGTGGAAAGTTGAATGTTGAAAAAAGATTTTTGGCTTTTGCAAAAGTCATCCATCTTATAAAAGGGGTTGAAAAAATGATTTACAATAAGCCTGAACTTAATGCCAAAAAGTTTGATTTGGTTGAAGAAATCATGGAAAGCGGTAATTCGGCAACCGATCCGACAGAGCCTGACGTTGATATTAAATCGAAATCCGGCTCAAGCAGCATCGGCAGCGATCTCATTATAGGCTAAACCTTAAGATTTGAGTCGGCAGGCATCCTTTACGGTTGTCTGCCGAACTTAGGTTTTATTCATTTTTATCATTGAACGGATGATAGACGTGAATAAGATCTGAAAAGCGGTGATTGAATGCCTGTTTATAAAATTGCAGGGCTTAATGTAAGCTATGAACCAAAATACAGCCTGCTTAAAGAGCGCAGTGAAAAATATCGCTGTGATGAATTGCCTGATTTCAGAATCGGAGTGAATGACTCTCTGGTGGACGAACAGTTGGAACGCTATAAAAACGCTTTGGACGGAGCGGGATTGGAGTATCTTTGGATAGGTGCTGCATTTAATCTTAAGCTGCTCGAATACAACGGGATGTTTCTCCACTCATCAACGGTTGTTGTGGACGGCAAGGCGTATTCGTTTTCCGCCCCGTGTTCAACGGGAAAATCAACGCACACATCACTTTGGCTTAAGCTTTTCGGCGAACGTGCTTTTATTATTAACGATGACAAGGCGGCATACAGAAAGATTGACGGAAGGTATTATATTTTCGGAACCCCTTTTTCCGGAAAGAATGATATTAATGTGAACACTTCGGCTGAACTCGGCGCCGTGTGCTTCATAGAGCAGAGCCCTGTCAATTCTATCGAACGTGTAGCACCGGATGACGCGGTCAGCTTAATCATATCGCAGACTGTACGTCCAGCAAATCCGGACAGAATGATTTTGCTTTGCGACTTTCTGAACGAATTTATATCCGACGTACCGATTTATAAATTGAAATGCAATATCAGCCTTGAAGCGGCGGAGCTTTCATACAAAACGATGAGCCAAGGGCTGTTGTGATAAAGGAAAGATAGTTTTGGTAAAAAAGAGAAATAAGCGAAATTCCGAAAACAAAAAAGATTTTTCGGCTCTGAAATGGATAATCAACACAGCAAATGGCAGTTGGATTTTCGTATTTATATATGCGCTCCTCAGCGCGGCGCTTGCATATTTCGGCATATTGACCGCCTACGGTACCAAGGACGTTGTAAACGGTGCAACTTCAAATGACGCTGCCTTGCTTAAACGCGGAGCGATTTATCTTCTTATTCTCGTGGTTGTGCAAATATTGCTGAAAATTTTCAACGGCAATATGTATGAGCGGTCGAGGGCGAAGATTGAAATAAAAATCCGAACAAGAGTTTTTGAGTCGATAATGAAGAAGGATTATGCCGCGATTTCGGCGCACCACAGCGGTGATCTTTTAAATCGGCTTACCTCCGATGTTCAGACGATCTGCGACGGCGTAACGGGTCTTGTTCCGCATATTGTATCTCTTTTGACAAAGATGATTTCGGCTGTTGTAATTATCGCCGGGTTGGATTGGATCTTTGCGGCAATCTTTCTCGCCGGCGGAGCTTTGATTGCGCTGATAACCTTATTTTTCAGAAGGTATTTAAAAAACATCCATAAAGAAGCACAGTCGGCGGACGGCAAGGTTCGTTCATTCTTCCAGGAATCTCTTGCAAGC
>DNGF01000137.1:0-1965 GCA_003486665.1 Oscillospiraceae bacterium | reverse complement strand
CTTACAAACAGATATCCGAAAAGGCACGTCTGCTTCAGGAGGATAACTATAAAATAAGAATAAAGCGTGCAACGATCAGTATTTTTGCAAATACCGGAGTGCAGATGGCTTTCAGCCTCGGATATCTCTTTGCCATGGTTCTGGGCGGATTCAGGGTTTATCGCGGAATGATCGATATTGGAGAGCTTACTGCGATTTTGCAGCTTGTAAACCAGATCCAGTCGCCGCTTTATGCGTTGGCAGGAGTAATACCGACATACTATTCCGTAATCGCTTCGGCAGAACGAATTATTGAAATCGAAAATTATGCCGATGAGGCGGAATCGGACGGCAGTCTGTGTGACCGTTATGAATGCTACAAAAAATTGAAAGAGATCGTTTTTGATTCCGTGACATTTAAGTACAACAGGGATTATGTCTTTAAAAATGCGACCGCTGTAATTAAAAAGGGCGATTTTGTTGCAATAACCGGCATATCCGGTATCGGAAAAAGCACACTGTTAAAGCTTCTTCTCGGAGTTGTTTATCCGCAAGAGGGTACGATAAAAATTGTGACAGAAGACTCCGAAAAACAGGTTGACCGCAACACAAGAAGTTTGTTTTCTTATGTGCCGCAGGGTAATATGCTGCTTTCAGGTACACTCAGAGAAAATATAACATTTATGTGCAAGGAAAAAAGTGATGAAGAAATCGAACGTGCGGTGAAACTGAGCTGCTCGGACGACTTCGTTTCCAGACTTCCGGACGGGTTGGAAACCGTTGTGGGAGAAAGGGGACTTGGACTTTCCGAGGGACAGATACAGCGAATTGCCATAGCGAGAGCTATTCTTTATGACGCGCCGATTATATTATTTGACGAAGCAACATCGGCGCTTGACGAAGAAACCGAGGAGCGTCTGCTGAAAAATCTCAGAGCTATGGAAAACAAAACCTGCGTCATTGTTTCTCATAAGCCTGCCGCGTTAACGGTTTGCAACAAAGAAATCAGAATAGAGGACGGAAAGATTTTGGTGTCGGAGTCTTTCGGAGGTAAGAGTGATGAAAATTAAAGAAGGCTACAGAATACGCAAGGTCGGCAGCAAGAGCGTGGTTGTTGCGCCGGGCGGCATTAATTTTACAGGACTGATAACAGTTAACGAAACCGGTACTTTCATTTGGAATAAGCTTGAAGAGGGCGCAGACGTTGAGGAGATAACAGCCGCCCTTGCAAAGGAATGTAATGTCAGACCGGAGGATATCAGGCGTGATGTAGAGGATTTTATTAAAGCCTTAGAAGGAGCAGATATACTTGAGTGAAAAAGTAAGCCTTAATGATATGTATCCCGTTATTTGCGAGGCACTCGAAAGCCACGGCGAAGTTTCTTTTGTTTCCGCGGGACGCAGTATGCTGCCGATTATAAGGGACAGAAAGGACACGATCACACTCGTAAAACCGAGGAAGGCGATTAAGCCGGGTGATGTGGTCTTTTATCGGCGCGATAACGGTAAATTCGTTCTGCATCGTGTAATGTTCGTCAATTCGGGAACGTTTGTTATGCGCGGCGACAATCAGTGGGATAATGAATACAATATTCGCCGCGATCAAATAATAGGCATCCTAAAGTGCATTGAACGCAACGGAAAAATACATAACGTTACCGATTGGGATTACATGATGTATGTAAAGCTTTTGCCGATAATCCGTTTTATCAGGAAAACATATTACGGGTTAAAAAGCAAAGCATATAAATTTGTAAAATATCTTGTAAAGAGATAAATATATTAAGTTCAGGAGATTTAGATTTGATTAGCACAGTTAATATCAGTTTGCAGTACGGCGGAAGAGAGCTTTTTAAGGGAGCGGATCTTAAATTTACCGACGGTAACTGCTACGGACTTATCGGCGCAAACGGAGCCGGAAAATCAACCTTTTTAAAAATTCTTTCGGGTGAGATCGAACCGAATAAGGGCGAGGTCATTATTACT
>DNGF01000228.1 GCA_003486665.1 Oscillospiraceae bacterium | reverse complement strand
GGCTCGTTATCAGGCTGAGAGCAACGATGCCCAGAACATCGTCAATTATAGCCGCGCTGAGAATTGTTGTGCCGACCTTTGTTTTCAGCTTGCCGAGTTCTCGGAGCGTTTCAACGGTTATTCCGACGCTTGTTGCGGCAAGAATACAGCCGACAAACAGAGCGTTCATAAGTACCTCGTGATCCTTGAGAGTGGAGATACCGCCCATGAAAAGAGCTGTTATAACGGTTCCGAGGGCGATAGGAACAATAACGCCCATCGTTGCAACCATTGTTGCGGCAAATCCGCTTTTTCTCAGTTCCTTGGTGTCGGTTTCAAGTCCGCTTGAAAAAAGAATTAGTACAACACCGATCTGAGAAAAGGTTTTCAGAACGTCCATTTCCTCCTGCGTCGGATCAATTATGCCGTTAAATCCGATTGAGTCGATCTGCCCGAAAATCGCAGGTCCGATCAAAAGCCCGGCAATTACCATTCCTACGACCTGCGGCAGTCCCAGCATTCTGGAAAGAATGCCCATGCCCTTTGTCGCGAGCAGGATTATGGCGAGATAATACAGAATTTTTAATACGTCAAAATCCATTTAAACTACTTCCTTTTAAACAATTTACAATAACAATGTTTTGTCCAAAGTCATATTATACTACTATTTTTGTGAATGTCAACAAATCGAAGATTATAAAATTATGCAAATTAAACCGCTGCAGCCCTCGTTTATAACCTTTTCAAGCGTTTCCTGAAGTTTCATTCTTGCATCGGTCGGCATTCTGAACAGCTTGTTGTGCAGTCCCTCGTTGACAAGCTCGTGCAGGGATTTTCCGAAAATGTTTGACTCCCAGATCTGAGTCGGATTTTCCTCAAACTCCTTGAGAAGATACATTACAAGATCCTCGGACTGCGATTCACTGCCGACAAGAGGCGCAACCTCGGTGTTTGTGTTGACCTTCATCATGTGTATCGAGGGCGCAGACGCTTTAAGACGAACGCCGTATTTGCCGCCCTGCTTCATAATTTCGGGTTCTTCGAGGTGAAGCTCCTCCATTGTCGGCATTACAATACCGTAGCCGGTAGCCTCAACCTCGTCAAGAGCGTTTTTGATTCTGTCGTACGATTTCTTTGTTTGTGCAAGCTCTCCTATACAGTTCATAAGATCTTCTTCGTTTTCAATGTTGAGCTTTGTCTTTTCGGCAAGAATTTTATAGAATACACTGCTCTCAACGCTCGCACAGACTGCCGCACTGCCGTCTGAAAGGTCAAGATTTTTCATGGAAGCCTTACCGAGATATTTGCAGCGGTTCAAATTTGTCGCAAATGTTCCGACATCTCTTATTCTGCTTAAAGCAGAAGCTTCCTTTTTGATGCAGTCAAAGATGTCGCGCTTAAGCCAGTGCGATTTTTCAAGCGATGTTACCCAGCCGGGAAGCTCGACGCTGACCTCCTGAATCGGGAATTCAAAAAGTATCTGAGCGAGGATCGCTTTGATTTTTTCCTCGTCAAGCTCAAGGCAGTTAACGGGCATTACGGGTACGTTGTATTTTCCCGAAAGGTCACAGCTCAGCTTTTTTGCCGATTCGGCGTCGGGTTCCGTACTGTTGAGAAGCACGATAAAGGGCTTGTTAAGCTCCTTAAGCTCGCTTACGACTCTTTCTTCGGCTTCGGCATATTCTTCCCGCGGAATGTCGCTAATCGAACCGTCCGTAGTGATTACAAGACCGATCGTTGAATGTTCCGTTATTACCTTCTGCGTTCCGATTTCCGCCGCCATGTTAAAGGGGATCTCCTTCTCAAACCAAGGCGTTTTAACCATTCTCGGCTGATCGTTTTCAATATATCCGAGTGAACTCGGAACAATATAGCCTACACAGTCGATCATTCTTACGCTGAAATGTGCATTGTCGGGCAAATTGATTTCAACGGCGTTTTCCGGAATGAATTTCGGCTCGGTGGTCATGATCGTTCTTCCCGACGCAGACTGGGGCAGTTCGTCCGTTGCTCGTTCTTTTTTGCTCGGATCCTCAATGTTAGGTATAACAAGTGAGTCCATGAATCTCTTGATAAATGTTGACTTTCCTGTTCTTACGGGACCGACAACGCCTATGTAGATATCGCCGCCCGTTCTTGTCTGAATGTCCTTATAAATGCTTGTACTTGCAGCTGACATTTTTTCTCCTCCGTTCAGGTTCAATGATTTATGTTAATACATATGAGAGGCGGACGAGATTTATGAATCGCCGATTTCGAATGCGGTATGCCGCTTTATACGGTGTCGTGTTAATATAAATTCCAACTTGAAATAATGGCACATTAAAACAAATAATTAACGCAATTTGTATATTTGAATTGTGCGGTATTGCTTAAATTTACACAGTTTTTATTGATTTTTTATTCAATTTATGTTATTATGTCTGCAAGGAAACTCAGGAGGGATAATATGTCCGATAAAGCTAAAGCCGGAAAACTGTCCGGTCGTCTGATTTTTGATTTGATTCTTTTCGGTCTGATAGGTCAGATCGCATGGAATGTTGAGAATATGTATTTCAACACTTTCCTTTATAATTCGATCTACAAGGGCGCAAGCCAGGCGGCGATAGACGGTTCGATAAACGTTATTGACGCAGTAAGCAAAATGGTTGCGTATTCGGCAATTACGGCGATGCTTACAACTCTTGTTATGGGAGCACTCAGCGACCGCAAGGGTTCGAGAAACCGTTTCATTTCTGTCGGCTACATAATCTGGGGCGTTATTATCGGCGGTTTCGGACTCATTTCGAGGGACAATATCGCCTCTGTTTTCGGCATGACGGATGCCGCAAAAATTCTCACAACAACGGTTTGGATCGTTATTGTTATGGATATGGTCATGACCTTTGTCGGTTCAACAGCGAAT
>DNGF01000226.1 GCA_003486665.1 Oscillospiraceae bacterium | reverse complement strand
AAGACCGAGGTTGCCCTCCTGAATAAGGTCAAGGAAGTGCATACCCCTGCCGACATATCTCTTTGCGATCGAAACAACAAGACGGAGGTTAGCCTCGGCAAGACGCTTCTTTGCCGCCGCGTCATTGTCGTTTATTCTCATGGCAAGATCAATTTCCTCCTCAGCCGTAAGAAGCGGAATTCGGCCGATCTCCTTAAGATAAACCTTAACGGGATCATCTGCGCCCTGATTTTTATCGTCAACATCCTCGGTTGCAAGCTCGGTTGACTTAGGCATATCCATGTCAAAATCAACATCGTCAAGATCAACATTCGAAAGATCGTCCACAAGCTCAATATTCTGATTTTCAATCGTTTCATAGAGCTTGTCAAGATCCTCAAGCTCAAGATCAATATCAAGAATTGCCTGATCAATGTCATGTGTTGTGAGTTTGCCGTTCGCCTTGCCCTTTTCAATAAGGTTTTTTAGAACGGTTTTCTTGTCCAAAGGTGCTGTTACTGCATTGTTTTCCATAGCGTTACTCCTTATTTAACTTCCGTTGGAATTTTCAGACAACGTCACACAAATTTCGGCGAATGCCTTAATCGTGCGGTGTTACCTTAAAAAGATTTCTGAATTCATCATCGCTCAACTGCGAAACATCGGAAACAGACATCTTATTTTTTTCTTTTTCAAGAACTTTTATACAATCGTCGCACTCGGCAACGGTGTTGCTTAATTGATTTGCCATTGAAACGTAGCGTGTGATCCGCCCCATCTCTTCCGGAGTGAACTCCGAAGAGAGCAGCGAAAGTTCGATTCCCCTGCCGCCGTCAAGCCTGTCCGAAATTGCTTTCCAGACTCTGCGGTTGAATTCGGTGGCAAAAAGATCCTCGCTGACCTTCTCCTTGATTTTTCGATAAAAATCGGGATTCTGCATTATTGTGGCAATGAGCGTTTCCTCCGCTTTTGCGGCCTTGAGGTGCTTAGTTCGTTCAGGGTTGACCGTATCCTTCGGCATGACCGTGTTGCGGACTATATCATCAAACTGCTCCTTGCTCTGAGCTTTTGCGCGTCTTTTGTATGCACGCTTGATCTCCTGCATAATAGCGTCCTTGCTGACCGACATCTCCGTGGACAGCTTTGAAGCATACATATCCTGCTCTATCGAATTACCTTTCGAAAGTATATCCGCCACGGCGGTCAAAAACTTCGTTTTGCCGTCTATCGACTCAATGTCATATTTATCGCGCTCGCGCAGAATACTGTATTCTATATCGTTTGCGGCTCCGTCAAGAAGGTTCTGAAACTTCTCCCTGCCGTAGTTTTTTATAATTTCATCGGGATCCTTACCGCCCGTGAGCTTGAGAACTCTTATTTTAAGACCCGTCTGTCCGAAAATGCCGATTGCGCGTTTGGTCGCTTTCTGACCCGCTTCATCGGAATCGTATGAGAGTATAACCTCATCGGCATACCTCGCGACAAGCCTTGCCTGCTCCTGTGTAAGCGCCGTTCCGAGGCAGGCAATGGAATTTGTAAATCCTGCCTGATGCAGGGCGATAACGTCCATGTAGCCCTCACAAACAATAAGGCTGTTCGGGTTGCCGTTCTTCGCAAAGTTAAGCGCAAAAACTCCGTTGCTCTTTTTGTAAACAAGCGTATCGGAGGTATTGACATATTTCGGCTTTGAATCGTCAAGAACACGTCCGCCGAAAGCGATAACATTACCTCTCAGATCAATTATCGGCACCATTGCACGGTTCCTGAAGTTGTCATAATAGCTGACTCTGCCGTTCTTTTCACTTTTCTTTACGAGGTTGGCGTCATAAAGCTCCTGATTGGTGAAGCCTTTTGAACGCATATGCTTAAGCAGTGCGTCCCACGAATCGGGCGCAAAGCCCAGTCCGAAATGCTTTATCGTCTGCATTGAAAGTCTGCGCTTCCCTGCAAAATAATCAAGTCCTACCCTGCCCTGCGGCGACATCATCGTTTGGTGAAAAAACCTCGCCGCTTCGCGGTTCGCCGCTAAAATACGCTGACGATGCTTGGCTATTGTATCATCAAAGCCCTCGTCCGGCATTCTCATTCCGGCACGGTCGGCAAGCTGCTTAACCGCCTCAACATAATCGAGATTTTCAATTCTTCGCATGAATGTTATTGCCTATCCGCCTGCACCGCAGCCGAAGCAGTAAAAGGACTGGCTTTCGGGATATACGGTAAACGACGGTGTTTTTTCATTATGGAACGGGCATAATCCCTTTGGATTTCTGCCCCGCTTTGAGAGATTGACATATTGCGATATAAGGCTCTCAATATCGGTTCTTGCACGCAGCTCGTTCAGGAACTCATCGCTTATCGCCATAATATCAACCTCCTTTAATTTTTCATTACGCTTTGCATTTGCAAAACGGAATTTCGTTAAACCATCATCCACGAATTAGGTACAAAAAGCTGTTCAAACGTGCTGACGGCAAATCTGTCCGTCATGCCTGCAACATAGTCGCAAACAGCCCTCTCGACACCCTCTTTTTCGCTGATTTTTATGTAAAGCTCCGGCATTTCGTCCGGATGATTGAGGTAATATTCATACAGCCACTTTATCATCTCAATCGCCTTGGTTTCCTCGCTCTTGCAAGCCGGATTCGTGTAAACTCGCTCAAACATGAACGAATGAAGAGTCGCGAAAGCATCGGCGCAATCCTCGCCGAGGATTATATCGTTCCTGCTGTTTGCAACAACGGACTTAACGAGCTTATCTATACGCTGACCCTTTGAATAGCCGAGCGCGTCACGGATATCCTTGGGGATATCCTCCTCTTTCATCACTCCTGCATGAACGGCGTCGTCAATATCATGATTGATATATGCGATTCTGTCGGCAATACGGACAATTCTGCCCTCCAGCGTTGCCGCCTCCTCACCGTTGGTATGTCGGTCGATTCCGTTGCGAACCTCCCATGTCAGGTTCAGTCCCGCACCCTCTTTTTCAATAACGTCAACGACCCTGACGCTCTGCTCATAGTGGCGGAAGCCGCCGTAGCATACGCACTTAAGCGCACGCTCGCCCGCATGACCGAAGGGTGTGTGTCCGAGGTCATGTCCGAGAGCGATTGCCTCCGTAAGAGTTTCGTTAAGGCGCAGACAAACCGCAATTGTTCTCGCGATCTGTGCGACCTCAAGGGTATGGGTCAGCCGCGTTCTGTAATAATCGCCCTGCGGTGAGAGAAACACCTGTGTTTTATGCTTAAGGCGGCGGAAGGAATTGCAGTGTATTACACGGTCGCGGTCATGCTGAAAGCAAGTCCTCAGCTCTGTTTCCGGTTCAAAAACCGCCCTGCCCCTGCTTGAATCCGAAAAGCAGGCGTTTTCGCTGAGAATAATATGCTCGTTCTCACACAATCTTTCTCTGACCGTTTTATCCATACAGCGCACCTCCGAAAGCTCTCTATTAAATATATACTCCGTTTTTCGCCCTTTTCCTCTTTTTATTTTAAAAAAATTAAGGCAATACCGCACAATTAAGGCATTGCCTTAAATTCTTCGCCTATTTCCTTGCTTCTGAATTTTCCGAGGCTTAAATCAATAAGCTTCTTTTCAAAGGCTTCAACATCATCCACCGGCATTTTAAACGTAACAGTTACCGTGTCGGCAAAATCGGCATTGTCGATCACTCCTCCGCATTCGGGGATAAGGGAATTCAGTCTGCCGTAAAAATTATAGTCACAGCAAACCTCAAGCACCTTGCAAAGCTTCATTGTGATAATTCCGCCGGCTTCAACGGCAATTTTTGCGGTGTGGGAATATGCCCTTACAAGTCCCCCCGTGCCGAGAAGAGTTCCGCCGAAATATCGCGTTGCGACAACAACGCAATCCGTCAGATTCTCTTTAAGCAGAACATCAAGAACGGGTATTCCTGCCGTTCCCTGCGGCTCGCCGTCATCGGAATAGCGGCGCGTTTGCCCCTCCCTGAGAACATAGGCATAAACATTGTGCGTTGCGTCCCAATGCTTCGATTTTATTTCATTAATAAAGGCAACCGCTTCCTTCTGAGTCGTAACAGGCTTTATATACCCGATAAATCTGGATTTCTTTTCAATGAATTCATCTGCGGCTTCATCCGCAACAGTCCTGTATTCCGTGACGGTCACCCCTTTCGCTCAAGTCATGTAAAAAAAGACGGTGTTCAAAACACCGCCTTTTCTCTCATCATTATTTAGACAAATTGAAACGCTTATTGAAGCGGTCAACACGTCCGCCAGTGTCAACAAGCTTCTGCTTACCTGTAAAGAACGGGTGGCATTTTGAGCAAATATCAACACGCAGATCTTTCTTAGTTGAACAAGTCTTTATCTCGTTACCGCAAGCACAACGAACAACTGTTTCTTCGTACTTAGGATGGATTCCTTCCTTCATGTGTTTCACCTCTTTCGATATATTCACGCAACAGCTATTGTATCACAGGTTTTGTGAAAATGCAATAGGTTTCTGAAATATTTTTAAAAAAACAGACCCCATCTGCTGACAGGATCCGTGAAAGTAAAACAGCCGTTATGAAAACGACTGTTTGATGATGTCGGCGTCGCCTTATCTTCCCGGGCGGCTGCCCGCCAAGTATTTTCAGCGCGGAAGAGCTTAACTACCGTGTT
>DNGF01000037.1:730-3726 GCA_003486665.1 Oscillospiraceae bacterium | reverse complement strand
TCGCCGCCGAACTGCATATTGCAGCCGTACTCCTTGAAAAGATGATAGAAGTCATAGCTCTGCATGATCATGTAGTTGAACTCAAGGAAGCTGAGTCCTTTTTCCATTCTCTGCTTGTAGCACTCTGCGCGAAGCATATTATTGACCGAGAAGCACGCGCCGACCTCACGAAGAACGTCAACATAGTTGAGGTCGAGAAGCCAATCGGCATTGTTAACCATCATTGCCTTGTCCTCGCCGAATTCGATAAAACGGCTCATCTGCTTTTTAAAGCAAGCGATGTTGTGGTCGATATCCTCTTTGGTAAGCATTTTTCTCATATCGCTTCTGCCGGAGGGATCGCCGATCATACCTGTGCCGCCGCCGAGGAGGGCGATCGGTCTGTTGCCTGCCATCTGAAGTCTTTTCATAAGGCAGAGAGCCATGAAGTGACCGACATGAAGGCTGTCGGCTGTCGGGTCAAAGCCGATGTAGAAAACTGCCTTTCCGTTGTTAATAAGCTCCTTGATTTCGTCTTCGTCCGTGACCTGAGCAATGAGTCCGCGGGCAACAAGTTCGTCATAGATTGTCATTTTGATGTTTCCTTTCTCGTGAAAATAATTTGTGCGGTGTGTTGCCGCTAATAAGACAGAAAAAAGCCCCCTGCCCTTAGGGCAGAGGACGAATTATCGTGTTACCACCTCTGTTCACCAAACCCTCACGGGAGCGGCCTCAGCGAGTACATACATACTCTGACGTTTAACGCACGCACACGGCGCAGCCTACTGCTTTTTTCAGCCACGCAGCTCAGGGATGTATTTGGGCGAAACTCTCACGCTTTCTTACACCGACCGAAAGCTCTCTTTGCATCCTTTTTCACTTACTTCTTCCCGTCAAAGCTGTTGAGTGCATTATATATTGTTTAAAGAATTTTGTCAAGCGGTTGACGCAAAAAAGAAAAAAGTGTAAAATATTCAGCAGTATATTAAACATTAACGGAGCGAAAGATATGAGAATGCGAAGAAAGAAGAATCTCGACAAAAGACTGGAGAGCTGCGGCGATCTGATTTTTTCTATCGAGAGCGAGGATAAAAACTTCAACACCGCGATTGAGGAAAAGGAATACATTGATCTTGAAAAATGGTTCGGCAATTCCAATCCCGTTCGCCTTGAGGTCGGCTGCGGCAAGGGACAGTTTGCCGCTGAGATCGCAAAGCGCAACCCCGATATCAATTTTATTGCGGTCGAGAAATGTGCCAACGTTGTTGTAATCGCCGCCGAAAGAGCGGTTGAGGAAAACATCCCGAATCTGCGATTTATAAAGGGATCGGCGGAGTATCTGCCTAAGTATCTGCCTGACGGAATTTTTGACAGGGTGTATCTCAATTTTTCCTGCCCGTTTCCGAAGAAGAAGTACGCCAATCATCGTCTGACTAACAGAAAATTTCTTGCGATTTTTGACCGCCTGATGACCGTTGACGGAGAAATTCATCAAAAGACGGACAATATGCACTTCTTCGAATATTCAATTCAGGAGTTTTCTGAATACGGCATGGCAATTAAAAATGTTTCGCTCGATCTGCACAGCAGCGATTTTGAGGGCAACATCGTAACGGAGTATGAAAAGCGTTTTTCGGATCTCGGTCAGCCGATTTACCGTCTTGAAGCGTATAAAAAATAATTGTTTCATAAAAATGACAATAACCTCTCTTTGAAAGAAATCGAAGGGAGGTTATTTTATATATAACTATTTTTTCAGCTCAACTATTGTAATATTTTTTGCGGGAATCTTTGTCTGATTGATCACAAGGTCTTTGATTTGCAATGAGGTATTATCTGTCAAAACTCCCTTGCCGACGATAACCTGACAAACATCGCCGTCAATTATTACAAGGCATTCGTTTGAAATTTTTGCCGTGATAAGGTTTTCGAGATCCGCTTCATTTTTAATTGCTTTCGATAAATCCGCCAAGGCTTCGGCGGCTTCCTCGGCGGCTTCCGAATCCGATTTTGCGTCCTTCACGACAGAGTTTAAGGTTTCCTTTGCCTCATCGTGCGCCGCTTCACGCTTGACCTTGAAATCTGCCATTGTTTCCGAGGCGGCGGTCGTAGCGGAAACATACTGCGCGTCGCCGAGATTTTCAACTTGACGGTTGGCTGTTGTTTTGCTCGTATCAATGGTGGATTTTACACCCGGTCTTGCGAAATACCAGTTCACAAATACTGCCGCAGAGAGCGTCAGCACAAGCGCAACGGAAACCAATTGCTTCTTCTTGATTATCATGTTCATCACTAACCTCCGATATATTATTCCGATGTAGGTTTAAGGCAATACCGCGCAAGCTGCGGTGCTGCACAAAAAATTTTGACTTACGTTAAAAAGCCTGCAAAAATTTTTATACAGTCAGACGGGAAATATTGCAACAAAATTCGCACGCTTCAATTGTTCGGGTCTGCCTTGATTTTTGCAATGCTTATTCGATTTGTACTGATTCCCAAAACGGCAGAAACGGTTGAAACGATCTCCTGCCTGACGCCGGCGGATTCCGCTCCCTCGCACACAACGGCAACTCCGCGAATTTCCGGCTCAATTACTTTAAGAAGAAGTCCGGATTCGTTTTTGTCGGAATCAATAACTATGTATTCACGTTCCTTTGAGCCGTCACTGCTTTTTTCTTTGACGGCATACACGTTTTCGTCACCCGAAGCGAGAGTTACCATCACCTCGGTCCGTCCTGCTCCGTCAATTGCGGAAACGATTGACGTAAGCCGTTTTTCAATATCCTCTTCGTAGCTGTCACGAATATCGGTAACGGATTCGGTTTCTTTTTTGTCGCTCGAATCCTTTTTTGTCGGAAAAATTTCGGAAAATGTCAGCAGAATAATTCCGGCAAGACCGACGCAGACTATGGCAGTTAATTTCTTATCACGTTTGATTTTGTTGAATATTTTTTCTGCGGTTTTATTCATTTTTTCACCTCAATTTTTGTTTCAATTCCCATTTGATTTTTCAAATT
>DNGF01000037.1:0-712 GCA_003486665.1 Oscillospiraceae bacterium | reverse complement strand
GTTTTTAAATTGATTTTCATATTCTTTTTCAGCGAGAATTGTCACGCTTTCAATTTTCATTTCATTTTCGTTTTCTATATTGATACTTATGCGTATGTCCGCGTTTTTTATTCCGCATTCTTCAAGAATGTCGGAAATTTTTTCCTTTGTCCTATCCTGAAGATAATCGGCGGCTTCACTGCTTGCCGATGATGATGACTGTGTTTCCGGAAGCTCAAAATCCGCAAGTATTTTTCCGGGATCGGCTTCGGATAGAAATGGGCTGAGCAAAACGCACATCAGAAAAAGCGAAACGGCTGTGCGTACAAGCTTTTCCGTTGAACCTTCGGGCGTCAAAAAGAGAATTATTCCGCCGACTATCGCCGAAACGGTGATGCCGTACGCCCATTGCTTTATTGCATCCATTTTATCCCGCCTTTATAACAAGAATAAGCGCAGTGGAAATAATAAAAAGCACTGCATTGAAAAGTAACACCACATTAAGAAGAGTAAGCGAAGAAGCAAGAGCTCTCAGAAGTGCGGAGATGTTGTTTTGGTCAAAGAGTTCACCGACCGCGGCGGCAAATTTTAATGCAAAAATCCAGAAAAGAAGCTGGAGGCAGGAGGGGAGATTAATCAAAGCAACGGCGGCGATGCCGAAAATGCCTATGGTGCTTTTTACGAGTACAAGACTGCCGATTATTCCGGAATACGCTTCGCTCAGTGCGCCGCC
>DNGF01000042.1:2869-3021 GCA_003486665.1 Oscillospiraceae bacterium | reverse complement strand
GAAAAGCTCAAAAATAATTGTTGCAGCAAGTCCTGCGGCGGCTTCCGCAAGCATGAGCAAGCGCATAAGCTCGCGCACTCTGTCTTTGCAGTCTGCACCGAGATTGAAGCCGACGATCGGGATACAGCCTGCCGACATACCGATCGCGATCG
>DNGF01000042.1:2280-2859 GCA_003486665.1 Oscillospiraceae bacterium | reverse complement strand
AAAAATTTAAGAACAATGCCGATGACAGCCGTTGGTATCTGGGCGTACTCGTTTTGTCCGAAGATAGGATCGAGTGCGCCGTATTTTTTGCACATATTGAGTACCGCCGCCATTGAAAAGACGATGGAAATCTGAGCAAGAAAGCTTGACGCTCCGAGCGGGATTATTTTAAAGATAACCGATTTGTCGGGGACAAAGCTCGCTTTGCAAAGCTTAACACTTTTTAATTTAAAAAGATAAATGAGCGAGAGAACGGCGGAAAGAATCTGACCGATTACAGTTGCGACCGCAGCGCCCATCATGCCCCAATGAAATTTGAAAATGAATATCGGGTCAAGAATACAGTTGCTTATTGCGCCGACGAGCAGAGTGATCATCGCAAAACGGGGATTTCCGTCCGAACGGATTATCGGATTAAGAGCCTGACCGAACATATAAAACGGAACGCCGAGCGAGATCCAAAAGAAATATTCCTTTGAAAGTTTAAATGTTTCTTCGTTGACCGTGCCGCCGAAAGCCGTTATAATTCGGTCGGCAAAAATCAGGTAAATTGCCATGAGAACAATGCTTGAACCGACG
>DNGF01000042.1:0-2254 GCA_003486665.1 Oscillospiraceae bacterium | reverse complement strand
CCTATGCTCTTGTGTGCTTTTTCAAAGTCCTTTGCGCCCAAACGAATGCTGACGAACGCGCCGCAGCCGTCACCTATCATTGTTGCAATTGCGAGGGCAATGACCGTCAGCGGAAAAACGACCGAGTTTGCCGCATTGCCGTATGAGCCGAGATAATCGGCGTTTGCAATGAAAATCTGATCGACAATGTTGTAGAGCGCACCGACGAGCAGTGAGATTATGCACGGCAGGGAAAATTTACGCATGAGTTTTCCGATTCGCTCGGTTTCCAAGAATGAATTGACCTTTGTTTCTTCCATAATGAAGCCTCCTGTCGCTTTACAACACAAACAAAAAGCACACGCCTAAAGCGTGCGCCGTAAAGCCGGAGTTAAACGATACACGCCAAAGCTTGCACTTTGTGTCGTATCAGGACGGGGAGTCCGTGTATCGTGTCTTCAAGCTGAATATTAAGTAATCGCCGATTGAATGTGTTCAATTCAACCGACGGTTAATTATTATACATTGATTTTTTGATTTTGTCAAAGAAAATATAAGGACAAAACAGAAAAAACTTGCATAATTTTAAATTATATGATATATTATAGTCACCGAAAGGGAGTAGTCGGCGAAAACCGTTACAATCAGCGTCAATACGGTCATACAGACCCGCTTTTGTATTAAACGACGAGACTTTTATTGCTATGGCAGTAGAAGTCTCTTTTTTTATGCCGATTTTTCCTAAAAATTTTTTATAAAGGAGTTTGATTATGGATTTTTTCTCTTTTCTGTATCAAAATGCCGTAGATAATTTTGACTACAGAATGCTCATCATGTGGGCAATCGGTGGATTGCTGATATTTCTTGCAATCAAAAAGAACATGGAGCCGACGCTGCTGTTGCCGATAGGCTTCGGCGTTATTCTTGTTAACCTGCCGCTTTCTGGAGTTGTTGACCGAGTGGTGAACGGTCTGCCGCAGGAGGGTGCGCTCAGTATTCTTTATAAGGCAGGAATTGCAAATGAGCTTTTTCCGCTGATACTTTTTATCGGAATAGGAGCAATGATTGATTTCGGACCGATACTTGCAAATCCGAAGCTGATGATATTCGGTGCGGCGGCGCAGTTCGGAATATTTTTCACACTTTGCACCTCGTCAATGTTTTTTGACATCAAAGACGCAGCGGCGATAGCAACAATCGGAGCGGCAGACGGACCGACGGCGATAGTAGTTGCACAAATGCTGGATTCAAAGTATCTCGGCGCAATAATGGTTGCGGCATATTCGTATATGGCACTTGTACCTATCATTCAGCCGCCTGTAATTAAGCTGCTCACAACGGAAAAAGAACGAAAAATACGAATGAAATATAAGCCGAGCCAGGTTTCAAAGCTTACAAAAATACTGTTCCCGATTGTGATAACAATAATTGCAGGAATTGTTTCGCCGAATTCGGTTGCACTTGTCGGATTTCTTATGTTCGGAAATCTTATCCGTGAATGTGGTGTGCTTGATTCGCTGTCGGAAACAGCTCAAAGGGTGCTTGCAAATCTCGTTACGATTTTTCTCGGAATTACCATTGCGACACAGATGCAGTTTGATAAATTTCTCCAAAAGGAGACGCTGCTTATTCTCGGACTCGGTTTCATAGCGTTTATATTTGATACAGCAGGCGGCGTTATTTTTGCAAAATTTTTGAATCTCTTCCTCAAGGAAAAAATCAATCCGCTCATCGGCTCTGCGGGCGTTTCGGCTGTCCCGATGGCGGCGCGTGTTTCGCAGATGGTCGGCCAGAAGGCCAACCCCGCGAACTTCCTTCTGATGCACGCCATGGGCCCGNNCCTCAAGGAAAAAATCAATCCTATGATTGGTGCTGCCGGAATTTCCGCTTTCCCGATGTCGGGTCGTGTTGTTCACAAAATAGGTCTTGCTGAAGATCCTCAGAACTTCTTGCTTATGCAGTCGATGGGCGTTAATGTTTCGGGTCAGATTGCTTCGGTAATTGCCGGCGGTCTTATACTTAACTTTTTTGCATGATGAAGGGAGATTTATTTATGAATTTATTAGGCTTTAACCCGCACGCATTTATAGAAACACTTCCGTATATGGGAAAAGGAATGCTTGGAATTTTTATTGTTATAGGAATTATAATAATTTGTGCAACAATTTTAAATAAGCTGACAGGAAAAAAGAAATCGGAAGACAACAAATAAAAAAAGCCGCAAAGCAAACAATACAATTTGCTTTGCGGCTGAAATTTTATATGGTTATTCAAT
>DNGF01000176.1:4008-6849 GCA_003486665.1 Oscillospiraceae bacterium | reverse complement strand
GTCAATTATAACGACATTGGTTCTGCAAAGCTCGTTAACGGCATCCTGGCACGAGATCATTCCGCCCTCTTTGTTGAATTTTTTATTTGCACGTCCGAGCGGAAGCTCATAAAGCAACGGCGCGTACGCGGGAACACACATTGCAAACGTTATTGAAAACGCTGCAAATCCTGTTGCAAAATCTCTCTTTACCGCCCATGCAACAGCGAGGTTGATCAAAGCAAAAAGCGCGGTAATCGGAAGAAGCACTCTCGTCATCCTATCCGCCGACGTTTCGCTCATGCACAGCTCTATGAGGTGCGCCGGAAATTTTGTCTTACAGGAGAATCTTATTCGCGGACTGGTGGTCTTAACATTCTTTGCAAGCTCAACAGCGTCCTTGTCATCCGAAATTCCCTCGATGCTGTAAAGCTTATCCTTATTATCTCCGGTACACATTTCCATCGCGTCAACCGTTCTGGAATGGACAATATAATTGTTCACTTCTCCGGTCAGGAGGAGAACTATGCCGGCGCCTGAAAATACGCTGACCGTATTGCTGTCGGCAAAATAGAAAATGAGCATCAGCAAGCTCTGGAAAAAGCAAATAATTGATGAAATTGATATCATCGTATTAATATTGATCTTTTTTCTTTTGAGCATTTCAACACTGCCGACAATAGTTTGGTTTGCAACAACAAGAGCACAGCAAAGCAATACAAAATTAGAAAAGATCGTAAGTATTCTGTCGCCTGCAACCGTCGTTGAGGACGCGGAAAAAATACTAACCAAAATATCAAGTCCGAGTATAACTCCGAGTCCGACTATTTTGTTGAGAGATTTTTTCTTTTGAGTGTTCAGGTATCTTATAACGCGTCGTGCGTCCTTAGTTTGCGAATACTCGACTCCGACAAAATTTTCCGATTCTTTTCTTCTCGGTCTTTCTTCGTTGGACGCAAACAATTCGCCGATCTTACTGCTTTCGGAATCGGGTCCGTAAGGGTCGCCGTTTTCATCCTTTTCAAGCAGTGAAAATTTGCTGATTTTTTCTCTTCGCTTTTCAAACAAAGCTTTTTCCGCTTCGCTTTCGTCGATCTGTTCCGGAATCAGATCATCGGTTTCCATTCCGGTGAACACCATCTGTCCGACCAGCTCCGCATCGCGAATTTTATTTTTAAAGTCACTGCTTTTATTCGGCTCGTCTGCCGTTTCTTTTCCCTCGGCGTAAGCTTCGTCCGAGGAACCCGTCTGCACCTGATCCGTCTCTTCCGAAATATCCGTTTTAGGGATAGCTTTTGTCTTTTCCTCCAAAACCGGAAGGCTCTCCGCTTCAAATTCACTTTCGTATTCCGGTTCCTCAAGCTCTTCTTCAAAGCTCTCGTCCTCAGAATCCTCCTCTTCGTTTTTCGCTGATTTATTTTTAAAAATTGAAGTGAACTTTTCTCCGGTCGATTTAATTTTTTCGGCAAAGGATTTTAATCCCTTTTTTGCGGCGGCAGATTTTTTTTCACTTCTTTCAGGCGCAACATCATTCATTATTGAGGCGAGCTTTTCGTTTTTATCAACGCTCTCATGCGATTCGGCTATGTCAAAAACTTTGATATCCTCATCCTGCTCCGCTTCTGTTTCACCAGACAGATATTTTACGGCATTTTCCAGACTCTCGGCTTCAAACTCATCGTCCGATTCCTCGGTTAATGCAGGCTCATTTGTTTTTTCAACGAACTTGAACTTCGAACTTTTTTCGGGATCTTCTTTGTCGGAGATATCTTTTTCCTCTTCCGAATCATTCACCGCATCGGTATCTGTTTTATCGGCATTTTCATCGGTTTCGCGGTCAAGCTCCTCAAGCTGTCTGCCCTTATCGGTCAGCTCAAGCAAACGGTCAATGTCCTCGTGCGACCAATTCCTCGCATTCGTTTCACCGCCGTTTTTCTTTTTTATTTCTTCAATCAGCTCCATGAGCTGTTCGTTGGTTAAATCTGACAAGGTTGTCACCCCTTTGCTTTGATTCCCGACCTCTGCCTTGCAACCTCATACATAAGCACGCCTGCAGCGACTGAGGCATTAAGTGAATTTATTTTACCCTTCATCGGCATTGAAACAATAAAATCACATTTTTCTTTCACAAGTCGGCTTATTCCTCTGCCCTCGGAGCCGATGACAAGACCAACTCCTCCGTCATAGTCCACTCCGCACCAGCTTTCGCCGTCCATATCGGCGCCGTAAAACCAGATTCCTTTTTCTTTAAGCTCCTCCATCGTCTGTGCAAGATTTGCAACCCTGACAACGGGAACATATTCTACCGCGCCTGCCGAAGCTTTACCGACAACATAGCTCAAGGAAGCATTTCTTCTCTTCGGAATAATAACTCCGTGTACTCCGGTTGCCTCGGCGGTTCTGAGTATTGCACCGAGATTGTGCGGATCCTCAAGCTCATCACATATTATAATAAAAGGTTTTTCGTCCCTCTCGCGGGCAAGAGCAAAAATATCATCCAAACTTGCATATTCATGCGAAGCGGCATAAGCGGCAACACCCTGATGAGTTGAAGAATTGCACATCATATCGAGCTTTTTTCTGTCAACCTCTTTGATCACAATTCCGAGATCGCGGCACTTCGCAAGTATTTGACCGATTGAACCGTTTCGCTCTCCCTTTGTCACAAGCAGAGTGTCAATTGCCCTGCCGCTTTTGAGAGCCTCGGAAACAGCATTTCTGCCTATTATAAGATCATCGCGTTCGGTTCGTTTTTCGTTCTCCATAAAAATCCTCTATTCTGAAACTTTATAATCTTGTTTATTGTATCATACATCGGGGACAAAATACAAGACAAAACGGCTTTTATTTTCAAAGTTCCTC
>DNGF01000176.1:0-3911 GCA_003486665.1 Oscillospiraceae bacterium | reverse complement strand
AAAACTTGATTTATATAACAAATAAAACTGCGGGAGAAAAAATATGCTGAAAACAAGAGTAAAGAATTTTATTACCGTTAAAACCGATGAAAAACAGACAAAGCTTCAATTTAAACCTGTCATGAAAACAGTGCTATCATTCATCTTCGGATTTCTTCTGATGAATCCGTTTGTAACCGGAACAATTTCTCCGTTTTCAATCTCTCTGGCCGCTTCGCTCTCCGGTATGCAGTGTGCCGCCGCGGCAATCGGAACCGTCATCGGCTCGTTCGTTTTCTTTGACGCAACAGATACGGTAAAGTATCTTGCCGTTGCCGTTTTCTGCTGTATAATCAACGAGCTTTGTTCTCGGTATTTCGGTTCGGATTTTATAAAGTTTACGCCGTACATTAATTCGTTTTTCAGTATGTTTGTTATAAGCGGCGCGATCATGTTTGCCACGGGATTTGAGATAGAAACATTTGTAACAATTGTCTACGAATCCATGCTGTGCGGTGTCGGAACATACATATTCGTTCAGGGCAATTCGCTTGCGTTCGGTGAAAAAAACTTTGCGCGTTTCACAACAAAGGAGTTTATGATAACTCTTTTGACCGCAGGAATTCTGCTGATGCCGTTTTACAAGTACACGGTTTTGCATTTTTCCTTTGTCGGAGTAATCTTTTCCTTTATTATTCTCCTCCTCGGCAGACTCAAGAGCGGAAACGGCGGAACTCTTGCTGGAGTCTGCGTCGGCATATGCGTCGGACTCAGCGGACAGGTATCGTTCCTTTCGGCAGGTTATGCGCTTTCCGGACTTCTGTGCGGCGAGCTTTCGAGAAAAAACAAGTACCTCTCCGTAGTCGGCTTTGTCGGCTGCATCGGTGTATGCGCGCTGATTGACTCTTCCCTCAAGGCATACCTTGCCGTTGCCGAATCAATAGTCGCCGCGGCAATATTTCTTCTTTTGCCCGACAGCATTTTTTCTTTCCTGAGTGAAAAAGTTAATTTGCCCACACCCGTGTATATCAAAAGCGACAACAGCCGCGTCCTGTCGCGCAGATTAAGCGAAGCGTCACGGGCAATAAACGAGCTTTCCGACTGCGTGGACACAGTTCAGCGCACTCTTGCACCTCAGCATGAAAAAGAGCTGCGGCTTGCGGTTCGCTCGGCGTGGAACAAGGTTTGCGACAACTGCGATCTAAGAAACAGCTGCCGCGAGGAAATTCGATGTCCGAGCGATGAAACAATAGATAAAATTTCAAGAGCCTTAGCAGATCATGCGACTCTCGGTGAAATGCACTTTCCCAAGAATTTCGCCGAATCCTGCTACTGCTTTGATGAAATGAAAGAAAAAATCACGATGAGATATATGTGCTACGTTGCTTCTCTCGGCGCACAGGGCAGGGTTGATCAAATGCAGGGACTTATGTCAGATCAATTCAAAAGCATGGCGGATATTCTCCGCGATATAGCCTGCGAGTTTGACGAGGATCTGAACTTAAATCCGGAGATTTCCGATGTTTGCAGTGAGGAAGCAAAAGAGTCCGGGCTTAATGTGCTTGAAAGTGAAAGTTTTCTTGACAAATTCGGCAGAATGAGCGTCAACCTCAAGGTTTCAATGCCAAGGGACAGCTTCAATGTGACCCAATTCACGGAATCGCTTTCAATGGCAACAGGAACATCCCTTGATCTTCCCGATATAGACTCCTGCGGCGATGAATGTGTAATGAAATTTAAGCAGGAAATAACCTACGATGTTGAGGTCGGAGCCTTCAGCCGCTCTGCCGACGATATAAAGGTTTGCGGCGATTACTATCGGAGCTTTCGCGACGAAAACGGGAGGCATATAACGGTTCTGAGCGACGGCATGGGTACCGGCAGCCGCGCCGCGGTTGATTCGGCGATGGCGGCGGAACTTTTTTCAAAGCTTGTAAAATCCGGCCTGAGCTTTGACTGCGCTCTTCCGATTGCGAATTCGGCTCTGCTTGTTAAAAGCTCGGACGAATCTCTTGCAACGCTTGATGTTGTCTGTGTGGATCTATATACAGGACGAACCGATTTCCTGAAAGCGGGAGCCGCAGCAACCTTTATCCGTCACAGGGACAATGTTGCCTCTCTTGAACAGGCTTCGCTCCCGATCGGCATATTGCGTGAAATTGAATTTTCCAAAGCAACCGCAAAGCCCGAAAACGGTGACATTATACTCATGATATCGGACGGAGTTCTCGGCGACTGCAACGGATGGATCCAGCAGGAATTGAAGCTGTGGGACACAGCCCAAAGCCCACGCAAATTAGCGGAGTTTATTGTTAATTCCGCCTGCGAACGCAAGCTCGGCAAACAGCGCGATGATATGACGGCGGTTGCAATATATATAAAAGAAAAAGCATGAAAAATCGGGACTGCGCCAAACAGTCCCGTTTTTCTGATTTATGCAGCCTTTGCCTCTCCGAAGCCTCTCGGTCCGAAGAAATAATAGAGCAGCTCGCTCGCTGTTTTGCATACGAAAAGAAGTGCGTCATCTTTAGCCGTGTTTTTCTTTTCATAAACACCGATTTCTGCAAGAGCATCGTAAAGCTCTGCTTCCGCCGCTTCTTCTTTGCCCTCAATAACAATGGTTGTTGCAAGGATCGCCTTTGCATCGGCAAGAGCCTTTGAAAGTCTTTCCGAATCCTCCGGACTGAGGGTTGAAAGATCTACCTTTTCCGCCTCGGCAATATATTTCTTAAGATCGCGGGTGTTTCTGTGTCCGTTAAACTGAGGATATTCGACCGTTGTAAAAACATCCATTTCCTTTACAATCAGAAGCTTCATTGCAAGTGAGATTACAACATCGTTTCTTGCAAGCTTTTCATGATCCTGATTTCCGAAGAACCACGTAGTGTATGGGAATGCACAAGTCGATGCGTCAACCTGTCCGTCAGGTGAAATAAAGTTTGTATCCTTATACGCCTTCTGAGTATATCCCTTCGGGAGCTTCTCGTTTACCTTTGAAAAAGTCGCGCCGAGAGATGTTGATGCCGAATGAATGATCTTATCGGAATTTGAGTCGGAATCAATAAGGCTGTAAAGCTCCAGACCATATCCGCAGATATCGTAAATTTTCACACCGTTGGCGGCGTAGTTCTTAAGGTTCTTTTTATAATTTATTTGAGCGTTATGGAATCTTTCAACGTCTTCGGCAAATTTTGTACCCTTGACAAGATACTTCTCGGCAAGCTCATCGTACATTGATGACGGGACAAGTCCCCACATCGTTGTAACCCTTGCAAGTGCCGAATCGGCAAGTCCCGATGCAACGCCGTCAAGCAATCCGATAACAACCTTTTTGGGCAGAACCCTTATTCCGATATTTATAAGCCAGCCTGTATAATTATCCTCACCGACAAGCTTTGTGAACATATTTCTGTAAAGACCCGCGTCACTGTAATCAAGCTGACCGAGCATGATTTTTCCGACGATTTCCGAACCGTCCGCAGCCGGGACCACCAGAACAATTTTATTGATGTCCTCTCCCTGCGGATGCTCGCCGACATATGCAACGGAAACCGCACCGCCAAGGCTGATCGGCAAAAGATTTACCTTGTCTTTTCCGGTATCCTTTTTTGCTTTTTCGATCAGCTCCTCAAGCTCATCAACAATTTCATACATATCGCCGAAGGAATTATAAGCAAAGTAATAGAGATTTTCTTCACCGACAACATCGGTATATCCCTTGATCGGGACATGATCGTAGATCGTTTCTTTTTCTTCCTCCGTACATTCCGCAACGGATCTGTTACCGTAGTTTTCAACTCTGAAATCATTTTTGGGCGATCCGTCCTCGTTGTACGCTATGTACTCCATCGCATCATAAACCGCATTGTATGCCATCTTTGAAAGACCGCAATCCTTCTGGGTTATGAGAGAAAGCATGATCGGAACAATAA
>DNGF01000029.1:4846-8104 GCA_003486665.1 Oscillospiraceae bacterium | reverse complement strand
CCTCTTTAATGTTTAATTGAATACTCACGGCAGCCGCAGAAATGCGGCTGTTTTTCTTTTATTAAAAAATCAGCCTCCCGAAGCAAAATCGGGAGGCTGTTCGTATCATATTTACTTTATGATTTCATTTTAATTCCCTTGTTCTCAAGCTTTGCTATGAGATCGTTGACAATTGCCATAACCTCATCCTTAACAAGAGTTCTTTCGGGGTGTGAGAACACAATTCTTATCGTGATCGACTTGCCGTTTGCATCCTGATAGGTGTCAACAACAGAGGTCTTCTTGACAAGCTCGGAATTGATAAGCTCAATTGCTTCCTTGATCGGTCTGAATGTATCGGCAACAAAGGTAACGTCAACCTCGATTGACGGATACTTTGAAGCTTCGGCGTATTTGATGCCCGCATTCTCAACCGCAACGAGATCCTTCACATCCATTTCGAGGAAAACTACGCTTGCTTTCTTGTCAATATTTCTGATGATTTCAGGATGAACGACACCGATAACGCCGAGTTCCTTACCGTCACACATTATTGCATTGTAGTTCTTCGGGTGAATATAGTTAAGCTCGGTTGCTTTCGCCTTAAACGAAAGACTCTTGTGCTTGATGTCGTCAACAGCAACAGAAATCATGTTGATAAGCTTGAAATAAAGCTCTTCTGTCGTTTCGGTCTTGCTGAAAAGAGTTATTGCAAGCTTTTTATGCTCACGGCAGAGATTGTTTTCGTCAACGCCGTCCACAACACGTCCGATTTCAAAAATTCCGAACGACGGAGCATAGGAAGAGTTCGACTTAACCTGGCAAAGCTGAGTCGGAATCATGGACTTTCTTATGGTTTCGATATTCGGGTTTGTTGCGTTGGCAAGCTTAATATTCGGCTCTGTTGCAATTCCGAGCTTTTTGTACTCGTCCGTGTACTCCCAAATATATGAATGGACCTCGTGAAGTCCGAATTCCTTAACAAGAATATCCTTAACCTTGTCCTCAATGCTCTTCTCGGCGAACGGGCGAACCGGGTAGAGCGGAGCCGTTGCTGTATGAATATCAAAGTTATCGTAGCCGTAAATTCTTGTGATTTCCTCGATGATATCCGCTTTGAGCGTAACATCCTTAGTTGCTCTCCAGCTCGGAACATCAACCGTAAAGCTGTCGCCGTCAAGCTTGACCTTAAAGCCGAGCGCTGTAAGAGTCTTAACGATCGTGTCATTGTCGATCTCGATACCCGTGTAACGGTCAACAAATTTCTTATCGAAGCTCAGCTCAACATCGTCAAACTTGTGAGCGTACTCATCTGTAAGGCTTGATGTTACCTTTACACCCGAATCAAAGTCGCTGAGAAGCTTAACAAAACGCGCAACAGCGGTAACTGTCATTTCGGGGTCAAGGCTCTTTTCGTAACGCATTGAAGCGTCCGTTCTGTGAGCAAGACGTGCAGAGGATTTTCTGACGGAAACAGCGTCAAAGGTTGCCGACTCAAGTGTGAGCGAATGTGTATCCTCAACGATTTCCGAATCGAGTCCGCCCATGATACCTGCGATAGCAACCGGTGTGTTGTCGTTGCAGATCATGAGGGTGTTCTCGTCGATATGTCTTTCAACGCCGTCAAGGGTCTTGAACTCGAACGGTGTGTCAAATCTCTTGATTCTGATTTCCTCAACCTTTCTTGAGTCAAAAGCGTGCATCGGCTGACCCATTTCAAGCATGAGATAGTTTGTCAGGTCGGCAAGGAAGTTGATAGCTCTCATTCCGCAGTAGTAAAGGCGGATTCTCATATTTGCCGGGCTGACATTTCTTGTGATATTTTCAAACTGAAGGCAGGAATACCTGTAGCAGAGAGGATCTTCTATCTTCATATCTACCTTCGGCAGATCCTTGTACTGGCTGAGATCAACCGTATCGAGCGGCTTGAGCGGTCTGCCTGCGAGTGCGGCAAACTCTCTTGCAATTCCGTAATGACCCCAAAGGTCGGGACGGTTCGTCAGCGACTTGTTATCAACCTCAAATATAATATCATCAATGGCGAAAACATCCTTGATGTCAGTGCCGTTCGCAAGGCTCTCGTCAAGATCCATAATACCGGTATTATCATCACTCATACCGATTTCCTTTTCGGAGCAGCACATTCCGTTTGACATATAGCCTGCAAGCGGTCTGGGAGCGATCTCGATTTCGCCGAGCTTTGCACCTACCTTTGCAAAGGCGGTTTTCATTCCGACTCTTACATTCGGTGCGCCGCAAACAACGTCCGTAAGCTGACCGTCGCCCGCATCAACCTTGAGCAGATGAAGCTTCTTTGACTCAGGATGCTCCTCGACAGACTTAATCTCGGCAACAACTATTCCGCTGATGTCGCTGCCTTTATAGAAAATCTCGTTTTCAACCTCGGCGGTGGACAGGGAGAACTGATGGATAAGTTCATTGATGTCAAGACCGGAAAGGTCAACGAAATCCTTGATCCAGTTAATTGAAATAAACATTGTTTTGCCTCCTTATTCGTCGTCCGTAAACTGCTCAAGATTAACAAGAGCGCCGCTGTTGAGATCGCGGATATCCTTGATACCGTATTTCATCATTGCAAGTCTGGTAAGACCAAGACCAAATGCGAAGCCTGTGTATTCATCGGGATCAATTCCGCCCTCTCTGAGTACGTTCGGGTGAATCATTCCGCAGGGGCAAAGCTCAAGCCAGCCGCTGTGCTTACAGGATGGGCAGCCCTCGCCGCCGCAGATAAGGCAGTTGATGTCAAGCTCAAAGCCGGGTTCAACGAACGGGAAGAAGCCCGGACGAAGACGAACCTTGATATCTCTCTGAAAAACCTCGGAAAGCATGGTCTTCATGAAGAAAATAAGGTTGGATATTGAAATATCCTTGCCGACCATTACGCCCTCCATCTGGAAGAAGGTATTCTCATGGCAGGCGTCGGTGCTTTCGTTGCGGAAGCATCTGCCGGGAAAGACCGCCTTGATCGGCTTGCCCTCATTGATAAGCTGATCTCTGTACTTCTTATAGATAGCGTTCTGAGCCGCAGATGTCTGCGACTTGAGAAGCTGACCGTTTGTCAGGTAATATGTGTCCTGCATATCACGGGCAGGATGAAATTTCGGAATATTGAGCGACTCAAAGCATTCATAGTCCGTTACAACCTCGCTGTAATCCTCAACGGTAAAGCCCATTGATTTAAACACGTTTTCGCACTGGCGCTGAACCAGTGTAATCGGATGATATGAACCTCTTGTAAGATCCGTCGGGACCGAAACA
>DNGF01000029.1:2493-4821 GCA_003486665.1 Oscillospiraceae bacterium | reverse complement strand
AACATCAAATTCGGGTGTCATTTCAAGCTCGCGCTTAACTGCAAGCTTGTGAAGCTCCTCAGCCTTTTTACCGATAGCTTCGGCAACGCTCTGCTTAAACGTATTGACCGCCTGACCCATTGTCTTTTTCTCTTCGGGAGAGAGCTTGCCCATGCCCTTGAGAAGTGTTGTTACAAAACCGCTTTTGCCGAGGAAATTAACTCGGAGCGTTTCCAGCTCGGAAGCGTCCTTGACCTGCAAAATAGAGTCTTCAAACTTTTTCTTGAGCAATTCAATTTGTTCTGCCATTTTATAACCTCCTGATAAAAATAAAACCCGTCCGATAACAGAACCGAAAATCCTGTTATGGGACGGGATAAACCGTGGTACCACCCATATTCGAAGCTAACGCTTCGCACTCTTTAACCGTCATGATGCGGACGGGAACGCCCTGCTTAATCAAAGCTTTCGCAGGTCACTCCGATGCTGAAATTCGTTTCTGTCCGTAAGGCGGCGCTTTCAGCCGATGACAGCCGCTCTCTTTGCTTACCGTGACAAAAATTACTTACACACCTTCAACGTGTATCGTCAGGGACTATCTTAACATCTTAATTCATTTTTGTCAAGCGATATTATGCTTCTTTCCGCAAAGTTCCGAATTTCCTTTTGTTTTTCAAACATATCACAAGTCATCCGATTTGAAAGAAAAGGAACCAAACAAAATTTTTACAATGCGCTAACATTAAAAAATGCACCGTGTGGAAATCAGCGGTGCATTTTTACGCATAAATAATCCAATTAATTTCGCCTCCTGCATTCCGCAAGGTATGAGAATTTTTCAGTTCTTTCGAGTCAATCGGGTTCGGATATAAAAAAATCCGGCCCCTTTATCTTGAGCAAAACCATTGAAATTTCCAGCAAGAGCTTGAAATGCGAATCAGGATCATCAAGCGGAATTTCAAAATCCTCTTTCATTTTTCTTATGCGGTAGAGGATCGTGTTGCGATGGGTAAAGAGCGCTTCGCAAGTATCCTTAAGCGAGTGGTCGCATATCAGATAATAATACAAGGTGTCGCAATACTGACTCCCCTTTCTTCTGTCGTAATCCGCCAATGAAAGAATTTTGGGTGAAATCAGCTTATCATATTCATTTATTTTGTTTAACATAATAGAAACAGCCAATTGGGAAACAGAAAAAACATTGCCTTTTTCAATATTTTCGTTCACAACTATATCTAAGGCTTCAAGTGCCGTTTTATACATTGACGGAATGTCATATAGCTCATTTATCGGATTTGAAATCACAACCTTAAGATGAAATTCATCCGCTAAGTCATCAAAAGCCTTACGGTCATATCCTTTTTGCAGAAACATAAATACCTTTCCTTTATGCAAAAAGGGATGCGATTCGTAAAATCTGTATGTCAGCTCATCCTTCAGCAGACTTTTTCCGATATATTGTGAATGATAAGCAACCAAGTCAATCAATGCAAAAGCAACAGGATGAAAATCAGCAAGATATGTTGATGATATTTGCAGCTTGAAGTATGACTGCGACTGAAAGCCTCCGTCCAAAAGATGTATCATAATTTCTTCCGCTGTTTCAAACGGTCTGTCAATTCTGCCTGCCTCAACAAACATCTGCTTAGCCAAAATATTCTCTATTCGGCTATACGTTTCGGGCGCAACACTGCCAAGGTTATTTTCAGCATCAACGCAAATTAAATAACCGAGCCGAATTCCTCCGCTGATAAGAGGAGAAAATCTCCGTTTGTACGGGCTGCCGTCCAGCTCTGCAAAGTCAGCCATTCCTCCGGTAAGTTCATCACTTTCGCTTATAAACGCGCCCACCTCGTATGTTATTTCGCCAAGCTTCACCGCTGAATCAAATACATCATCGCTAAATCCCTCAGGCGAGTAATGCGCCGCCACATGGTAAGTATCATCGATCACCATCAGCGGACACTCTAAAATTTTTCCGGTGTCTTTAACGAGCAAATCAATGTCATCCCGATCGAAAAAATCCGATACAAGTATAGAAAGCCTGTCATCCGTCGTCATAAATTTCACCTCTGAATTTAATTGTGCTGTCAGCACAATATATCTTAAAATTATTATACTCCCGTATTATTGAAAAAGCAATAAAAATGAGTAAAATATAGTTGTAAAAAGAAAAAAGAAAGAAGCGTGAGTGAAATGATAAACTGAAAATTCAATAGAATTAAGATGATAAGCTTTTAATATAAAGTAAAGGAGCGAAAAGAAATGGATAAGAAGAAAAATATAAACATTTGGAAAACGCTTCAAAAAGTGCCGGCAGGCACAATGTTTGTGCCGCTTATAATTGGT
>DNGF01000029.1:0-2459 GCA_003486665.1 Oscillospiraceae bacterium | reverse complement strand
CTTCAAGTTTAACCTTTGGGATACACTTGGAAATCCGATGAAGGATATGTTCTCATCATCAGGTCAGATGCTCATAATCGGTTTAATGCTTTTCTGCACCGGCACGCAGTTGAAAATGTCGGATATGAAGGATGCGTTACACCGCGGCGTTCTTTTGATACTTGTTCGTTTGGGCATTGCTTATGCGCTGTGTGCAGTGTTTTATATGCTGTTCGGCTACAAAGGCTTTTTGGGAATTTCATTCTTAGCTTTTGTTTGTGCCGTCACAAGTGCAAATGCAGCGCTTTATATGGGAATCATTTCTCCGTTCGGTGATAAGGCTGATAAGGCAAGCTTCGGTATAATGTTGATTTGTTCAATGCCTTTGCTTCCGTTATTGTTCCTCGGCTTTTACGGAGAATCGGGATTCGGCAAAGCACAGGTTATGCAGATAGTTTCCTTGATAATTCCATTCATCCTCGGTATGGTATTGGGCAATTTGGATGACGATATCAGGAAGGTCTTTGCCGGCGGCAATGCAATCATTTTACCGTTCCTCGGTTTTGAGTTTGGTTCAACGATCAATCTTATTGACGCAGTAAAGATGCTTCCGCAGGGTCTGCTGATGAGCGTAATTTATTTCATCATCGTTATCACCCCGTCCTACATCTTTGAAAGATTGGTTCTCCACCGTCCGGGATATGCGTCCGTCGCAAGTGCTTCACTTGCAGGCGTAGCTTTGGTAATCCCCTCAATGGCGGCGGCATCAAACACGGCATTCCAACCGTATGTAAATTCCGCAGTTGCAATTCTCGCATTCGTTTTGGCTGTAACAAATATTCTTTGCCCGTTCATGGTTAAGTTTATTCTTACAAAGCATCCGGCAGACGAACAGCCTAAAAAAAATCATAAAGTTGTTGCCGCTCATTCCGCAGCAAAATAAAGGAGAGATTAGTATGTCAAAGACATTGATTCAGGCATCGACCCTTAACGCATTGATGTTAGGAAATTTCGATAAAACAATAAGCGTCAAGGATTTTCTTCACCACGCCGATACAGGTATCGGCACATATACAGGGCTTGACGGCGAAGCAATCTTTGAGGACGGCGTTGCATACAAGGCCACTGCAGACGGCAAGGTTGTAACCATGAAGCCGGATGACGGTGTTGCTTTCGGCACAGTTATGAAATTTGACGAAAGAGTTCCCGAAATTACTCTCAGCGGAATTGATGACATTAATGCACTTAAGGAAGCCTTGGAACCCTATGTAAAAGATAACAAAAATATATTCTACATGATCAAGGCAAAGGGCGTTTTCAAGACAATGCACGTACGCAGCTGCTTTTCTTGTGAAAAGCCGTATCCGACACTGTCCGAGGTTGCAAAGAATCAGCGTGAGTTCCATTTTGAGAACACCTACGGCAGTGTAATTGCAGTTTATTGTCCGGCTTACGTCAACGGAATCAACCTTCCGGGCTGGCACTTCCATTATCTGAGCGGCGATAAGACGCAGGGCGGTCATATTCTCGGATTGTCTGCTGACAGCCTGAATATGAAAATCAACAAAATTGAACGCTTTGATCTAACGCTTCCGCAGAATCCGGAGTTTGCAGAAAGAAATCTGTGTGAGGATTTGAGTGCTAAAACAGCGGCCGTTGAGGGCGCAAAAAAATAAATGTATATCCTGTTCGGTAAACCACCTTACCGAACTTCATATAAAAAATAATTTTTAACGGAGGTTTTGATTATGTTACCGAGTATCTTTAGTGAAAATATGTTTGATGATTTCTTTAGCGATTCGTTTGATCGTGAGTTCTTCGGTGCGCACAATCCGTTATACGGTAAGCACGCTAAGAATATGATGAAGACCGATATCCACGAAAAGGAAAACGGTTACGAATTGGCAGTTGAGCTGCCGGGATTCAAAAAGGATGAGATTAACGTTGATGTCAGCGACGGCTACCTCACAATCAAAGCAGCCAAGGGTCTTGACAAAGACGAAAATGACAAGAAAGGCCGTGTAATCCGTCAGGAGCGTTATGCAGGCGTTTGCTCGCGCAGCTTCTATATCGGCGATGTAAAGCCTGAGGACGTAAAGGCAAAATATGAGTCGGGCGTCCTTACTCTTGAGGTTCCGAAAGCAGAAGCCAAGAAGCTTCCTTCAAGCTCATCAATAGCGATTGAATAATCAACATTCGGTCGCAGACCGACATATAAACATCAAAGCGGGTGCCGAGGCAGTAATTGTCTTGGCACCCGCTTTTTCATTATTACGGCAAAACAAAAAGGAGCAAGTTTTCACTTACTCCTTATTTGGTGGGAGAGGGTGGATTCGAACCACCGAAGTCACTGACGACAGATTTACAGTCTGTTCCCTTTGGCCACTCGGGAACTCTCCCATATTCACTTTTTTTAAAAAGTGGAGCTGGTGGACGGACTCGAACCCCCGACCTGCTGATTACAAATCAGCTGCTCTACC
>DNGF01000121.1:4236-10611 GCA_003486665.1 Oscillospiraceae bacterium | reverse complement strand
CGCAAGCTGACCGATATTGTGACAAACGGCACAGATGATTCCTATGCCGATATATCCTAACTTTTCTTTGGAAAATCTAAAGAGCAAGCACGCCGCCGCAGTGCTGAGAATTCCGCCCGAAAGGCTCATCAGCATTGCCGTCATACCTCTTGTGACTCCGGCAAAAATGCCCTTGATGATTGTTATGAAAAAGGCGTATCCCGACCCGGCACAGCTTGCCATGAACATCGTTACAATGTTGGAAAGTCCGGGCTTCGCTCCCGGAGGAAAACCGGGGTAAGCGGGGATAAGCGTTTCAAGGTAGGAGAGTGCAAGTGCAAGCGCACACATAATGCTTGTCACCGCTATTTTTCTTGTCAGATTTTTGTCTTTCATATCAATAAGTCATTATGTCTGTTTTATTTTTATTTGATTTGACCGAGATAACGACCCTCGCCGGCAGGCACGCTGCCGTTTCGCCGCCGTTGGTCAGTTTTCCGCTTTTAACGCAGAGCTTGTCCTTACATTCGGCATGAGAAAAATATATTTCACCCCTGCCGACTGTTATTTCAACGGTTGGCTCGGTGTTCGGAACGATTTTGTATTCTTTTTCAACCGCCGAAAGATCAATGATTTCTTCGAGCCTGCCGTCAACATAAACCTCTGCGGTCAAATTGTCCGAATTCAGAAATCTCGGAATTGATATAGCCGCCGCAGCAAGAAGTACGGCAAATATTATAATCAGGTCAGTTCGTTTAAATAGTTTCATTTGTCAAGAGTGTAGCTGTCGTCTGTTATCGTGAATTTATCGGAAAGTCCATCGGTTACTTTGACCGCATTGTTGTTGAATATGAAAACCGCTTCGGCATCGTATTTTTTAAGAATTTCAACGCTTTTGCGGTAGCCGACAATGTAGCACGCTGTCGAAAGAGCGTCACTGAGAAGTCCCGATTCGCACACAACGGTAACGCTTTTAAACTCGCTTGTTGCAGGGTAGCCTGTCGTTGCATTGAGTATATGGTGATAGCGCTTGCCGTCCTGTTCAAAAAATTTTTCATAGTTGCCGGAGGTGGAAACGCAGACATTTTTGAGCTTTAACGTTCCCATTGACTGCTTGTCGTTATCGGGATTGACTATGCCGACGGAAAAATATCTTCCGCCGTAGATAAGCAGGCTTCCGCCGACAGAAATAACGGCAGACTTTGTTTTGCCCTTGTCAAGAAGCTCTTTGATTTTATCGCAGGTAAAGCCCTTGCCGACCGCGCCGAGATCGAGCGACTGTCCCTTCTTTATCTGAACGGCGTTTCCCGAAACGGAAACATTTTTGTATCCGACATTGCCGAGAGCGGCTTTAATTTCATCCTCGGACGGCAGACGCTGATTTTCTCCGCCGAAATCCCAAAGCTTTGTTACATTGCCTATGCTTAAATCAAAAACACCGTTGCAATCGCCGGAAATCTCGCTGCATTGACCGATGATTTTTACCGTATCGGGGGAAACGGAAACGGGCGAGCCTGCGCCGCCGTTTATTCTGTAAACGTCCGAGCCTTCCTTTCTCCAGCTGAGAACGGAATTTTCAAGTCCGTTTATCTCCGTTTCGATTTTATCAAGGTCGTTATCCGCCCCGAATCCGAAAAGCTTGAGGGTCACGACCGTACCCATGGCGACCGTTGTTTTTTCACATGAGCTTCTGCCGTTAAAAAAGTCATATGCAACAATGCCGAAAACGATGACGGCGCAAAGTATAATTGCCGTAAGCGATTTTTTGTTAAGTTTCTTTTTTACAACGTTATCCAAAGAGTAATCCACCTTTTTCGACATTTAATAAGCTGCTATTTAATGTATTATACTATGAAAAAAAGACAAATTCAATAGAAAGGCAACTAATTAAAAAATTAACAATATTATAATTGTATATTCCGTATCGGTTTCGATTTGATTTTCGCTCATTCTTTTAAAGAGCGTTAAAAGAATCGACGCCCGCAGACATCTGTCCGCAGGCGTCTTTCTCAGCTAATGTCAGCAACCGCAACCGTTGTTGTTGAGGAACGATGTACCGTTGTTTCCGCAGCCACAGCCGCAACCGCACTCTGAGAATAAGAGGATGATTATGAGGATAAGGATCCAGTTATTGCAGCAACCCATGTTCTGACCTCCTTTCGTCTTACACTAACATTGTATGGGAAAAGGAAAGGTTGGTGACAAAGAAAAGGCTTTATCTTTCGAAAAAAATAACGACTTCACACATGGCTTCAATTCGTTTCGGAAGCAAGCCGAAAACAGTGCTTTTTTGTTGAATTTATACATTTATTTATATATTGAGAGGATAAACAGTGTTGACTTTTCAGAAAAAATAAGGTACAATATCTTTAATTAAGGCAATATTGCACAATTTGTGCCATTGCCTAAAATAGGCGGCGGTTATTATATGAAACGTATTCAATGAACGGGGAATCGGCTGTTTTTCGGAACAGTTTGTTTTTTCGTTCTTTTTTTAGTCTGTTCATTTTAATCAAGGAGGAAAATAATATGTATGTTTTGGCACTTGATCAGGGAACGACAAGCTCACGCGCGATAGTATTTGATAAGCGCGGACGTATTGTTTCCAAGGCGCAAAACGAATTTGATCAGATCTACCCGAAATCGGGCTGGGTCGAACATGATCCGATGGACATTCTCTACAGCCAGATGCACTCTATTTCAACTGTTATCAATTCGGGCGATTTTGATGTTAAAGAAATTGCCGGAATAGGTATAACGAACCAACGTGAAACAACTATTATATGGGACAAGGAAACGGGTAAGCCTATATATAATGCAATAGTATGGCAGTGCCGCCGTACCGCGGAGCTTTGCGAACATCTTAAAGAAGAGGGACTCGGCGATTACATCCGCGAACATACGGGACTTCTTATTGACGCATATTTTTCCGGCACCAAAATCAAGTGGATACTTGATAATGTTGAGGGTGCGAGAGAAAGGGCGGAAAAGGGAGAACTCCTTTTCGGTACTGTTGAAACATGGCTTATCTGGAATCTGACGGGCGGCAAGGTTCATGTTACGGACTATTCCAACGCTTCAAGAACCATGCTCTTTGATGTTGACAAGCTTCAGTGGGACGAGTTCCTTTGCGAAAAGCTCGGCGTTCCGATGTGTATGCTTCCCGAACCCGTTGAATCAAGCAAAATTTACGGCACCGTTGCCCCCGGCATTATCGGAATCGAAGAGCTTGAGGGCGTTCCCATCTGCGGCGCGATCGGCGATCAGCCGGCTGCACTGTTCGGTCAGGCGTGCTTCAATCCCGGTCAGGCGAAGAACACCTACGGCACAGGCTGCTTCCTGCTCATGAACACGGGCGAAAAGAGGGTTCATTCGGAAAACAATCTTCTTACCGGCGTTGCGTGGAGCATTAACGGCAAGACTACATATTCGATCGAGGGCAGCGCATTCAATGCAGGCTCCGTTATTAAGTGGCTCAGAGATGAGCTTCACATGGTAGATACGGCTCCCCGTGTTGACGAGCTTGCCGAAAGCGTTGAAAATGCAAACGGAATGTTCCTGGTTCCGGCATTCACCGGTCTGGGCGCTCCGTATTGGGATATGTACGCAAGAGGAACTATTGTAGGTCTGACGAGAGGCGTTAACCGCGCTCATTTTTGCCGTGCGGTGCTTGAATCGATCTGCTTCCAGATGACCGATCTTCTCAGAGCTATGACAAAGGATTCAAACATCATTCTTTCCGAGCTTCGAGTTGACGGCGGCGCAAGCGTCAGCAACATTATGATGCAGATTCAGGCAGATCTTATCAGAACCGTTGTCAACCGTCCGAAGACTGTTGAAACCACTGCTCTCGGTGCGGCATATCTTGCAGGTCTTTGCGTCGGTATGTGGAAGACTCCCGAAGAAATTGAAAAGAACCGCGAGGTCGAGAAGGTATTTATCCCGAAGATGGATAAGAAGGTCAGAGATAAGCTCTGTGAGGACTGGAAGCGAGCCGTTGAACGTTCACGCAACTGGGCGCAGGAGGACGATTTTGATTGATAAAAATCAATCTTAATTTATAAATTATTTATTTAACATAGGAGGTATTATTATGGGAAAAGTTGTATGCGATTGGAAAACACTGCATGATTTTATGGTTGATGCGTTCAAGGGCGTAGGCGTTCCGGCTGAGGACTGCGAGATCGTCGTTGACGTTATCCTCGAATCGGACAGACGAGGAATTGAATCCCACGGCTGCAACCGCTTCAAGCCGATTTATATTGACCGAATTGAGGCAGGTATTCAGAATCCTGTAACAAATTTTGAGATTATTAAGGAAACTCCGACAACGGCTGTTGTTGACGGCCATGACGGTATGGGTCAGGTCATCGGCTACAAGTCGATGGAAATGGCTATCAAAAAGGCTAAGGAATACGGTATGGGCATGGTTGCCGTTCGTAATTCCTGCCATTACGGTATAGCGGGCTACTATGCTTCAATGGCTGCTAAGGCAGGCTGTATCGGTATCACCGGTACAAATGCACGTCCGTCGGTTGCGCCGACCTTCGGCGTTGAGGGTATGTTCGGCACCAATCCGCTTACGATCGGTATTCCGACCGATGAGGATTTCAACTTTGTAATCGACTGTGCAACCTCAATCACGCAGAACGGCAAGATCGAGTATTATGCAAGAATCGACGAGCCGGTTCATCCGGGTACCGTTATTGATATCGACGGCAATCCCGTTGAGGGCGACGCAGGTGAAGCACTTAAAAAGATCCGTAACGGCACAGCCGCTTTGACGACCCTCGGCGGTATCGGTGAGGCTCTCGGCGGATACAAGGGCTACGGCTACGCTATGGTTATCGAGCTTCTTTCGGCTGCTCTCCAGGACGGCAATTACGGCAAGGCTCTTGACGGCAAGGACGAGAACGGCAATCTGGTACCTTATCATCTCGGTCATTTCTTTATTGCCATTGATACAGGTCACTTCCTCGGCGAGGAGCTTACAAGGAAAAAGGCAGGCGAGATTATTCGCTCTGTTCGTGCTTCCAAGAAGGCACCGGGTCATGACCATATCTTCTCGGCAGGCGAGAAGGAGTACAACGTTTGGCTTCAGAGAAAGGATTCCGGCGTGCCGATAAATGAATCCGTTCAGGCTGAAATGAATAAGGTCCGCGACGACCTCAAGCTTAACTATGTATTCCCGTGGGAGAAATAATTTAACAGGAGGAAAATTACAATGGATTATGCAAAGGAATCCCTTAGACTTCATTATGAGTGGAAGGGTAAGATAGAAGTAGTTGCAAGAGCAAAGGTTGACAATAAGGATGCCCTTTCGCTTGCTTACACACCCGGCGTTGCTCAGCCGTGTCTGGAAATTCAGAAGGACATCAACAAAAGCTATGAGCTTACACGCCGTTCAAATCTCGTTGCCGTTATCACCGACGGCTCGGCTGTTCTCGGTCTTGGCAACATCGGTCCCGAAGCAGGTATGCCCGTTATGGAGGGCAAGTGCGTTCTTTTCAAGGAGTTCGGCGGCGTTGACGCTTTCCCTCTTTGCATCAGAACGCAGGACGTTGACGAGTTTGTAAACACCGTTGCTCTGCTTTGCGGCAGCTTCGGCGGAATCAACCTTGAGGATATCGCCGCTCCGAGATGCTTTGAGATCGAAAGAAAGCTTAAGGAGAAAGCCGATATTCCTATCTTCCATGACGACCAGCACGGCACAGCCGTTATCTGCTCGGCAGGTATCATCAACGCTTTGAAGCTTGTCGGCAAGAAGATTGAGGACTGCACAGCTGTATTCAACGGCGCGGGTGCGGCAGGCGTTGCGATTGCAAAGCTCTTTACAAGTATGGGCATGGGCAACATCATCATGTGCGATCGTAAGGGCATAATCTGCGATGGCGACGACCTTAAGCCGGCTAAGCAGGATATCGCGGACTTCACAAACAAGAACCACCTCAGAGGCTCACTCGCCGATGCGATGAAGGGCGCAGATATCTTTATCGGCGTTTCTGCTCCCGGTGTTGTTACCGAGGATATGATTAAGTCGATGGCTAAGGATCCGATCGTTCTTGCCATGGCTAACCCCGTTCCCGAAATCATGCCCGACCTTGCAAAGGCGGCAGGCGCGGCGGTTGTCGGAACAGGCAGAAGCGACTTCCCGAACCAGATCAATAACGTTCTCGCATTTCCGGGAATTTTCCGCGGTGCACTTGATGTCCGCGCAAGTGATATCAATGAAGAAATGAAGATTGCAGCGGCAAAGGCGCTTGCAGGCCTTGTTTCCGATGAGGAGCTCTCAGCGGATTACATCATTCCGAAGCCGTTTGATCCCCGTGTCGGCAAGACCGTTGCGGCGGCAGTTGCACAGGCGGCTCGTGATTCGGGCGTAGCAAGAATATAAAA
>DNGF01000121.1:3980-4178 GCA_003486665.1 Oscillospiraceae bacterium | reverse complement strand
TAGAATATAAAACCATATAAAAGAGGGCATTATAATGAAAACAGCAATTTACGGCGCAGGCTCGCTCGGCACGGTTCTCGGCGCATATCTTTCAAAGGCAGGCGTTGACGTTGACCTCATCACAAGAAATAAGGAACACGTTGACGCAATGAACAAAGGCGGAGCAAAGATTATCGGTACAGTTAATATGACCGTTCC
>DNGF01000121.1:442-3966 GCA_003486665.1 Oscillospiraceae bacterium | reverse complement strand
CGTCCATGCACTTACTCCCGATCAGATGACCGAGAAATATGAGCTTATAATTCTGCTCACAAAGCAGCTTGATAATGAAAATATTCTTCGCAATCTTGAAAAGAACATGACAGATGATTGCATCGTCTGCACGCTTCAAAACGGACTTCCCGAACTTTCGGTTTCCAAGGTTGTCGGCGAGGACAGGACGATGGGCTGTACTGTCGCATGGGGTGCAACTCTCCACGGCAAGGGTGTGTCTGAGCTTACAAGTGAACCTGACAGTATGTCGTTCGGACTCGGCAGAATGAGCGGACAGAAGGACGAGAAGCTCATGCAGGTCAAGGCTCTGCTTGAAAAGATGTGTCCCGTTGAGATCGAGGACAATTTCATGGGCGTTCGCTGGTCGAAGCTTCTTATCAACAGCGCATTTTCGGGTATGTCAGCCGTAATCGGCGGCACCTTCGGCGATGCGGCGGAGAATAAGGAGTCGAGAGTCTGCTGTCAGAATATAATCAAGGAATGTATTGACGTTGCAAATGCCGCAGGCATAAAGATTGAGCCTGTTCAGGGCAAGGACATTGTCAAGCTCCTTTATTATAAGGGCAACGGAATTAAGAAGAAGATTTCCTTTGCACTTATTCCGATTTGCATCAAGAAGCACAGACTGCTTAAAGCAAGTATGCTCCAGGATCTTGAAAAGGGCAGACTTTGCGAGGTTGACGCAATTAACGGCGTTGTATGCGAATACGGTCGAAAGTACGGTGTCCCGACACCATATAACGATAAGGTCTGTGAGATTATTCACGGAGTTGAGCAGGGCAAATATAAGTGCTGCTTCGACAACGTAAAGCTTTTTGCAGGACTTAAAAAATAATCTTAGCCGTATGATGTTGATATTTATATTGATGTCATACGGCATCTTTCTGTCTTTCGGTATATATGCTTAATTCGCTTTATTTGCTAAGCACAATTTGAAAACGCTGTGCGAAATTTTTTATAATTGTTATGGAGTAAATACAGTAAAAGTTCCGGCTTAATGAAAATTCTTCAAAGAGCTTTTGTTGACAAAGCGTGGCCGGAGGAATATAATTCTATAAAATGTTTTATTGGAAGGAAATGTAATTGATGTCAAAAAATGAAGTTGCAAAGCGTTATCTGTTGTTTGTAATCAGCCTGTTTTTTGCTGCACTCGGTGTTGCTATAACAAAGCACGGAGAGCTTGGAGTTTCACCGATATCATCTGTTGCGAACGTGATGAGCTGCAAATTTACCGCTCTTTCTCTCGGCAATTGGCTGATAATCTGGAACTGCTTCCTAATACTCGGACAGGTTGTTTTGCTCAGAAAAAAATTCAAGCCGATTCAGCTCTTGCAGCTGCCTTTGTCATTCCTTTTCGGTTGGTTCACAGATTTCGGAATGTGGTGCGTTTCATTTATTCCCGTCAATTCATATCCCGTTCGGCTCATTCTTGTAATTTGCGGAATAGCTGTTCTCGGTTTCGGTGTTGCACTTTCGGTCATTGCCAATGTTATAATGAATTCGGGAGAAGCTTTTGTCAAAGCGATTGCCGATATTTCGGGCAAAAAATTCGGCAATATCAAAATCGGATTTGATGTCTGCTGTGTCGTTGTTTCGCTTGCGCTTTCACTTGTATTTTTTAGCGGAAAAATTGTCGGAACGAGGGAGGGTACAGTTCTGACGGCCCTGCTGACGGGAGTTATAGTCAATTTCTTCGTAAAGCATCTTTCAAATCCGCTGAATAAAATTATGGTAAAAAGTAAATAAAATAAAGCTGCCGATAACCGTTTTGCTTGACGGTCATCGGCAGTTTTTTCAATAAACATATATTGACATTATTTGCTTATATGATATAATAAAATAAACTAAATATACTCATTTTTAGAGAAAAAATTGTGAATATTGTTTATTTGATTGCGAAAGGGGTAATCAGAATGAAAAATAAGATTAGAAAAATGCTTTCATGTTTGCTGGTTGCAGCTATGCTTTTGACAGCCGCCCCGCTGAGCGGATTTGTCGGATTGAAGCTTGATTTACCAAGCTTCGGCACGGAGGCATCTGCTGTTTCGTTACCGTCAAGCGGAAAATGCGGAGAAAACGCGATCTACACGTTTAATGAGGTTTCGGGATTGCTCACTATAAGCGGTACGGGTGCGATAGACGGTTCGGCGTTTGAAATGCACACGGAAATAAGATCCGTTGTTATTGAAGACGGAATTACCGAGATTGGTGATTCGGCTTTTAATGCCTGCGTTAATATTTTTGAAATCAAAATCCCCGACAGCGTGACGAAAATCGGCAAGTACATTTTCGACGGTTGCCCCGGTCCACTGAGCATAACGATTCCGTCAAGCGTGACGAGCATCAGCGATAACGCTTTTGGCGTGCAGAAAATATTTGTACATAAGGGCTCATTTGCTGAGCAATATGCCTCGGAAAACAGTCTTGATTACATCACCTTGGAGGAAATTCCGGATGATGTGGGTTATGTTGAGGGCGGCTTTGGAGACAGCTTCTATTGGATGGTTGATAAAGCTACGGAAACATTAAAGGTCAGAATGAATACAAATTTGCCGTGGGAAGGCGACTGCGCTCCGTGGCTTCCGTATAAGGATTATATTAAGCATGTTACCTCAAAAGGATTTTATTTTGTGGACAATGTTTTTAAATATTGCGATAAGCTCGAGGAGGTGCCGTATGCCGAGAGCATTTCTAATTTAGGAAAAAATGCGTTTTACGGTTGTACTTCCTTAAAAAGTGTTTCATTACCAAAATTGAAGACGATCGGTTCGGGTGCATTTTACGGCTGCAGCGGTTTAACCGATGTAACTATCTCCTCGAATAATAGCATTTCAATTGACGATTCGGCTTTTTTAAACTGTGTGAATTTGAAAAGTATTACGTTGCCTTCTAACTTGTGGAAAATAGGAGCGTATTCGTTTTATAATTGCTTGCAATTGTCGAACGTAGGTCTTTTAGCTCATGTCAGAGAGATAGGCGATTATGCCTTTGCAAACTGTAAAGCCTTTACGGCTCTTTTGCTTCCCGACTCTGTAACGTCCATAGGCCGTCATGCTTTTGACGGCTGTGTAAACGTCAAAGAGCTGACTTTACCGTGTTCGGCAGGGTTGCCAAGAAATGGCTATGCTTTCGGCGGTTGCACTAATATCGAGAAAATTACCATTACTGCTGGCACCGGTACAATGCAGAATTTCGGCCCGCAGGGTCAGAGTAAAATTGCAACTTACAAAAACGCGCCGTGGTACATAAACCGTGAGCATCTTAAAGAGTTTATGATTGCCGACGGCATTACAAATATCGGCGACTATGCATTCTGCGGATTCGATAAAGCGTCACAGCTTGCGATCCCTCAGACTGTTACAAAAATCGGAGCTTCGGCATTCGAAAATTGTTCGGAGCTTACAAGCCTTGAAATTCCTGAGGGAGTAACAAGCATCGGCGCATCTGCATTCAGCGGATGTTCAAAGCTTGCAAGCGTCAATATCCCGAAAGACATCACAAAG
>DNGF01000121.1:0-400 GCA_003486665.1 Oscillospiraceae bacterium | reverse complement strand
ACGGCTGTTCGGCACTGACGGAGATTGCGATTCCGAGCGGTGTCACGAGTATCGGAGCATCTGCGTTTAATGGATGTTCGGGTCTTACGGTGCTTGATATCCCGACAGGTGTAACGGCTATCGGCGAAGCCGCATTCAGTGACTGTTTGGGAATAAAGAAATTTACAATTCCGAGCGGAGTTATAAAGATTGAAAATTCCGTTTTCAGTGGCTGCTCCTCCTTGTCTGATGTCAACATTCATTCGGGCATTACAAGCATAGGTGACAATGCGTTCAACGGTTGTTCTTCTCTTACAGCAAGCTATGATTTTCTTTATTATGTCGATTATATCGGTACGTCGTCATTTGCAGACTGTGAGGGTATTGATTCTCTGACTGTTTATAACCGCAAGTGCATTTT
>DNGF01000214.1:3981-6274 GCA_003486665.1 Oscillospiraceae bacterium | reverse complement strand
CAACAATTATTTTTGAGCTTTTCCCGACGCAGCTTATCGGCATTTTCGGCGCAGGCAACGAGAGCGTTTACTACACACAGTTTGCAATCAAGGCAATTCGCATAATTCTTTGTGCAACGATTCTTTCCTGCGTCAACAAGGGTGTTACAATTTTTCTGCAATCTCTCGGCAAGGCAGGAACATCTACCCTGCTTTCAATGCTCCGGGAAATTGTCTGCGGTGTGGGACTCGTGCTTCTGCTCCCGATTTGGTTCGGTCTTGACGGACTGCTTTGGTTCATGGCAATAGCCGATATCATAACATTTATCGCTTCGCTCGCGGTTCTTATCCATGTTGATAAGAGCTTGCGAAAATCATGAATTTCTGCCTTTCATTAATGTAAAAAGCAGTCCATACATTCCGCGTTTCAGCAGTCGAAATTTCAGTACGGTCATCCTTGACGAGCCGTAATCGGCGTCATTTTCAATCGCAATTTTATAAATATCGGTATCGGTCACAAATCTGACCGTGCCGATTTTTTCTTTCATGCTCATCTTTGAATCCGAGAGCGCAAGCAAAAGTGTGTTCACAACCTTTCTTGCATAGGCTTTCCACATTGCTTCAACCTCGGAATCAAAGTATCCGTCCTCGGCAATCAAAGCTTTTACATCGAAGATCGAATCGGAGTTGAGCCTGAACGATTCAAGATCGTAACGGTGCGAAAGGCTCGACCCGATGTTACGGTAGTGATACATCGGCCTTTGCAGATAATAACCTGTTTTCATTTTGCAAACCTGCACAGCCGACTGAAACCAATCCTCTCCGTGACACATCGGCAAATACTTTTCATAGGAAAATCCCGCGCCGTAGATTTCTCTGCGGCAGCACTTTGAGCAAAGAGAATTCATACAGCGATTAAGTAAAATCAGGTACAGATTCTTTTTGTTTTTTTCGTCATAAAAACAATTTTTTTCTGCCATTTTTTTAACGGTAACATCGCCCGTTTCGTTATCAAAAATCGACAGGTCGAACATAACCATATCGCAGGAATGTTTTTCAAAAATTCCGTCAACGGTTTCAATCAAGTCGAGGTCGATTATGTCGTCACAGTCAACGGTCAGAATATACTCGCCCGTTGAATTTTCAAAGGCGGTTTTTCGCGCAATGTTCACGCCCTCGTTCTGCTTGTGAATGACCTTAACCCTGCTGTCCTTTTCTGCATATTTGTCGCAGATTTTTCCGCTCATATCCGTTGACTCATCGTCAACAACAACAACCTCAAAATCCTCAAACGTCTGTCCGAGAATTGATTCAAAGCATTCGTCAAGATATTTTTCGCTGTTGTAAACAGTCATCAGCACACTGTATTTCGGCATCGGCTCACCTCTTTTTTGTGAAGCGGAATTCACTTATCATAAAGCCGTCAAGCGGTTCGGTAATTTCAAGCTCGGCGCATCCGTTTTGGAAATATTCCCCCGGCACATCGTAGACAATGCTTTGGTATCCGTCTGCGAGAAATTTCTTTTCGTATTCCTCGTCACGCCGTCCGCCGAACTGCACGCCGTCATGAATAACATTGCCGTTCACCGTAACCCTATGATGAATTATTTTATCGTTGGGACGCGATTTGTATGTCACTCTCAGCTCATAATCGCCGCCCGTCAGCCCTGCGACCCTGCAATCAAAATTGAAATGGTCGTAGACCTTTGTCATGCACATCGGAAGCTTCGCCTCGGCATTGTCATCGCCGCGGAAATTCATATAGAACTCTCCCTTTTGCTTACCGCAGACTTCAAAGCCATGCTCGGCAAACGAGAAATAATACTCATCCTTTTCGACCCTGTTCCTGTCGATTATTTCAACAAGATAGTTCTTGTCGGGGTGATTAATGATCTGATTAAGAAGATATTTCCTGTCGGTCACAGGCATATCAATCGTGTCAAGAACACAGCCTCTTTCGACGTTCATTCCGCCGAAATGTTCAACGTCAAGCTGCATTCCGATAAGCGAAAACAGCTTTTCGGCAAGACTGAATAATTCCGCCCGTAGTTTTTTATATTTTTCATCGAAATCCGCCGAAAGAATTTCTCTTGCCTTTTCAATGTTTCCTTTTCTGATCTGCGTCTTCGCATCGTCAATTAAATTCAGTTCAAAAATTCTTCTGTCGCGAACGATTTTATCACAGCTTGCTCTGAAAAGGAAAAGAACATATCGCCAATTTTTCATGAGCTTTTCCGACTTCATTTCAATAAGCATTTTATAGACATTTTCAACAGTTGAATTTTCGGCGGGGTCGCCGTTCCAGCTCTGCTCC
>DNGF01000214.1:3369-3941 GCA_003486665.1 Oscillospiraceae bacterium | reverse complement strand
CGATTTTTTCCGTATCCTCGCCGCAGAAAAATGCGCGTGCATAATCTCTGAGAATTTCGCGAAGATCTGCTTCCGGCTCAAAATCAAGAGCGCCGAAAACAAATTTATTTACATCATCGCTGACTCCCTCGGAATATGAAACACTGCCGCAGACATACTGCCTGACAAGTCTGTGAACAAGTCTGTATTCGCTCGGACGCGGATTGATTGCCTCACGGCTGAGCGTTGAAGCATAGGCATAATGCCAATCGTCACGGTCAAAATGAACGGGAATTTCACAGCGCAGATTATGACAGATATCGGGATAGTATCTGATCGGATATTTCACGTCAATCGAGCGGCGCATTTCGTCAAGCGAAAACGGATGATTCGGACCGTAAATCAGTCCGTCAATTTCATCGGGCATTTTCGCCATTTCTCTTATAAAACGATCTCCCCAATCTGCGTATTCGTGAGGAGCCTGAGCCGACGGCCAAAGCTCGACATTCGGGAACTCCTTTTGCAGATCCTTTTTTACTTTTTTGCAGCGCGAAAAAAATTCCTCCGCCTGCAGATCGCCCGGATCTCCTCCC
>DNGF01000214.1:0-3307 GCA_003486665.1 Oscillospiraceae bacterium | reverse complement strand
CTAAATTAAACCTCGGAATTCCGTGACAGCAGCCGCAGAAATAATCGCTGCTTTCTTCATCGGAAAGTCTTTTCGAATAAGCGCAGAAAATTGAAAAATTTATATCAAGTTTTTCACAAATTTGCGACTTTATTTTTGTAATTTCTTCAAAGCCGTATTTCATCAGATCCGTATGCTTTTCATCGTCGCCGAGGCAAGCCTCAACCGTGTTCGTGCCGAACATCATAAGCTCGCGGATATATCTTTCATATTGCTTTTCGTCCCACATTTCATATGTATTGTTCATGTCCGTATAGCTGAGCTGATGACCTCTTATCGGCATATACGGTGAATAATTTCCGCCGATATCTTTTATGAGTACAAGCTCGCCGTCAATCACTCTGCATTTTCTGAGAAACATCGAATAGCCGTAAATAAGACCGCGCAGTCGGTGCGCTTTTACCGTGATTTTTGTACCGTCATGTTCAATCGAAAAGTCTTCGCTTTCACTCTCATCGGAAATGATTAATTCAACAAAACACTCGCCTGTTCTGCTGTCAAAAACGGGCGGTTTTTTATTTGTTCTTATTTCAATTTCTTCAGAGAAAAGCTCCGCGGCAAATTTTTCTTTTTCACTGCCGGCAATTATTTTCATGTCGCTAAAAATAAAATTCACTTCATCACAGCCTTGATTATTTTTTCAATTTAGTATATCATAAAACAGGTTGATTAAGCAATAGAAAGCGATGAAATAATGATTGAAAAAATTCATGAAAAAAATGTCTGGGATTCGTTAAGGGAAACCTCCCTGCCGATCGTGATTTACGGTATGGGGAACGGAGCGGATATGATTATCGAAAAGCTTCAAAGCATAGGTGTTGACTTTGCAGATATTTTTGCAAGCGATGAGTTCGTCAGAGGTCACAGCTTCCGCGGAAAAAAGGTGCTGAAATACTCCGAGGTGTGCGAAAAATACGATGACTTCATTATAGTAATGGCGTTCGCGGTTCACGATGAAAAAATGCTCGCAAGAGTTAAGGAGCTTTCAAAAGAGCACACGCTTTATTTCCCCGATGTTCCCGTTGTCGGCGGCGGAATTTTTTCGAGGGAATATATTGAAGAACACAATGCAGAATTTGACGCGGCATACTCACTTTTGAGCGATGAAAAATCACGGCAGAGCTTTATAGATATTCTCAACTTCAAGGTCAGCGGCAAAACGGAATATCTCTTTAAATGCGAGAGAAAAAAAGAAGAAATTTATTCCGATTATCTTCAGCCGAACGATGATGAAATCCTGATGGATCTCGGCGCATATGACGGCGATACGGTAAGAGAATTTCTCGGCATAACCGATAATAAATACAGAAAAATTTATGCCGTTGAAGCCGATGAAAAAAATTACAAAAAGCTCTGCGACAAAACATCAGAGCTTTTAAAAATCGAAAGATTTAATCTTGCGGCGTGGGATAAAAAAGACGTCCTTTTCTTTGAAAAGAAAAAGGGAAGAAATTCAAAGCTTTCATCATTCGGAAAAATTGAAATTCAGGCAGACAGTGTTGACAATATTCTGAACGGCAGGGAAATCACATTGCTGAAAATGGATATTGAGGGCAGTGAGGAAAAGGCTCTTGACGGTGCAAAGCAAACAATAATGACCCATCGCCCGAAGCTCTATGTCTGCGCTTACCATCGCAACAGCGATATGTTTACACTTCCGCTGAAAATCCATGAGCTTTGCCCCGACTATAGAATTTATTTCGCCCACCATCCGTATGTTCCTGCGTGGGAATCAAATTTTTATTGTACTGTTGCCAAATCAAATGTTTGATGATATAATAATAAAATCGACAATATGGGGGTGAGCAAATGAGCAATCCGAAAGGAAGAGCTTTGCCGGAAATTATTTCGCTTTTTTTGGTAATGCTGGTTATATACTGTCTTGACGTATTCTTTGTAAAGTCGGATCTCACCGTTTTGGGTGATAACTTTTATTCCCGTTTTATAAGCTTTACGGTAATTTTCATGCTCATTTTTTTCAAGAGGGAGCATATCAACAGCTTTGGGTTAAAAAAAGATAAGAAAAAATTTGTTAACGCCCTGATATTCGGAGCCGTTTTTTCAATCGTTCCGATCGTTTGCGCCTGCGTGATCGAGTATATCTTTTTCAAGGCTTTTTCTCCCGATGATATCATGATGTCATTCTTTCCGCCGACCGTATTTTATACTAAATCGGGGACGGACTTTCCGATTGGGATATGTATTTTAATTTATGTTTTCACATCTCTTTTAGCATCCTTGTTTAAAGAAACCTTTTTCAGAGGATTTTTGCTTCATAAATTTAAAAGGCTCATGCCCTTTATCAGTGCCAATATTTTTCAGGCTTTGCTTTACACCTCGTTCGTTATACCCAAGCTTATCAGAAATTTCACAAAAGGGTACTTTGGCAAGGGCGTTATAGACATTGCGGCATTTGTTATTATATTTTACCTTGTTCATGAATTCTTAACCGGAATAAAATGGGGAATGATGACAAAGGTAAGCGGCTCGGTTTATATGTCCGTTGTCGATGGTTTTTTATATGTCTTTTTGGGCAATTGCATTCACATAGTTGACCCAACCATAAAATGGGCGTTTATGGCATTTATGCTTGTCGCTCAGATAATTTCCTTTGTTCTTGTTACTGTCTACTGCTACCGTAAAACCGGTTCTCTGAGTCAATTTTTCAAGGATGATATCAAAACTCGTCCGGACGAACCGGATACTCATGCCAAAAAGGAAAGCCATACGGCTGAACCCGAACCGAACGGATATTCGGCTGATATAATCGAGGATATGCAAAACATAAGCCCCGATCAGTTTAAATCAATTGTGGAATCCTCCTTCGCTTCCTTGGGAGAGGCTCGCGCCCACAACGGAGATCTTTCCGAAAAGGAGATTGATGAGTTTCTGAAGAGCTTCAGCAAGCCAAAGCATCGTTACTCCCCGCCGCAGGAAGCAAAGCCTGTTTTTAACCCGATAAAAGACAAGGATTTCGATGTTGACAGTTTTTTGAAAGACTATTCAAATAATTAATAGCACAAAAAAGGAGCTGTACCGTTGCCCGATTCACGGGTTCGGATACAGCTCCTCAATTATTCTTTTCTATTTCGGCTTATGCCTCTTCCTTCATCTTTGCAAAGCACTCGCTGCAATATACAGGACGGTCCTCTCTCGGACGGAAAGGAACCTTAGCAACACCGCCGCAATTTGCACAGGTTGCCTCGAACATCTCGCGCTCGCCTCTGGCAGCGTTCTTTCTTGCGTCACGGCAAGCCTTGCAGCGCTG
>DNGF01000119.1:5462-10666 GCA_003486665.1 Oscillospiraceae bacterium | reverse complement strand
GTCCACCGGACTGTCATTCACTACCGCGCCGACACTGCGCTACCCTACAGGGGCGCCCACGAATTTTCTTCAAATTTGGGGCCGATGTGGACATCGACCCCTACGAAATATGCCTTTATTTAAGAGCAGGGTGCGATGCTGTTACAAAAAGAACAGAAACGAAAGCCGATTATTATGCTTTTGTTTCTGTCCTTAAATACTTTTATTTATTTTGTAAGGAAATACCAAACGATATCTATAACTCTGAAATCTTTAAGAACCTTAACAAGGAACTTAACGATTGTATCGGCAAGAACCGTTGTTACGCCGCCGAGATCAACGAAGCGGCTCGTTTCGGCTTCCGGTGCGCCGTCATACTCAAGTGTGAACGGCTGAGTATAAATCACTCCGCCCTCGCCGACAATTTCAGCTCTGACATAAGAGCCTATCTCGTCCGAATAATCGTCAAGATCAATGGTATTGCCCGTTGCAATAACCTTTCCGCCCGCGATCCAGTGAACCATATAGGCGTCCTTGGTGCTTATCGTAATTGTATCCTCAACATCGTCCACCGAAACAGCTTTTACTTTCGGAGTGACGGCATCCTGATCAAATGCAAAAACCGTACGCTGTTTTCCTGCGTTCTCTTCCTCAACGATCTTGCTGTAGGTTTCCTCAAAGCTGTTTGCAAGCTCAAGGCCCACACCTGCCGCCTTGAGTTCCTGCGACCATGCCTGAAGCTCAACCTTGCTGCCCATATAATAGCTTGCGGCAAAAAATGCGCCGTCCTTCATAGCCGTTTTAAGCTCCGGAACCGTCTTTTCGGGCATACACATAAGGGTATAACCTGAGTTGATTATGCCGACATTGTGCGAATCCGATGTTGCAAGACCGAAAACATTTCTGCCTGTCGGAACAACCTTTTGAAGCAGGAGATCCCAAAGCTTTCTGTCGTAACGGGTTCTGTAATCACCCTTGCTGTTGACATCAATACCAAGGCAAGCCGGATATTTTTCAAGGATATTCGCAAACTTATTCACAACGTAATTAAACTTAACGTTATCCGTATTGTAGGCTTCGTCATAGTTTGCAACGTTTCTCGCGCCGCTGTACTCGCCCGGATGATTGATAACGCAAAGTCCGCCGAGCTTATCAACATTTTTAATCGGGGTTTCATAGTCGCTTGTGCCGCCGATAGTGTCATTGCCGTAATTTACAAACCATGAGCATACATGAGCGTTGTTGAACGAGGTCGGGTTCTGCTCGTTGCCGAAAGGAACGCGAAGCATCGAATTTCCCGCATTTCCGTTCTCGTCATACTCGGTATAATAGTTTCCGTCATATGTGTAGTTCTTGCCGTCGGAGGTTTTGCCCTTTGACGAAAGAACCTCCATCGGAAGATTACCCTTTCTGACAGTCATTGCGATTTTTACCGCCTTGTTGGTCGAGATATCATCCCAGCCGTAGTCCGTTGTGCCGTGATCGGTAACGGCAAGAATATCAAACTTATGATCGTAATGCTCCTCGATCGTTTCTTTCTTGGTCGATGCGCCGTCCGTTGCGGTCGAGTGGCTGTGAAGATCCGTCTTGTACTGCTTGTATGTATTCCAGTCAACGTTGGAATATGTACTGTTGATCTTATAATCAACATCCTTATCAACGGCAAACGAGCAAAGAGCCGTACACGAGGTTACGATTGCCGCCGACATAAAAATTGAAATAGCTTTTTTGAGATTTCTGTTCATAATTTTCCTCCTTGGATTATTTCATTTATTACAGCTTTAATATCAACATCCGTGTTCTGTGTATCGCAGTTTTCCTCGGTTAGGGGAACGATCGTCTTGCTGACCTGATCATTGTAAAGAAACTGCGGAAATGCGCCGCTTTCGTTCACCGTCGGCTGAGCATTATGCTGAGCAAGCCACCATGTGAAATCATAGTAACCCGACGTGTACCATGTGTGCATCATGTCCTTGATGAACCAAGTGTATTCGGGATACATACAGGTTGATGCGTCAACGGCATTGTCGCAGGAAATATGGCTGTGTCCGTCCGCAAAGCTCTGCGTATATCCGTTTCCGAGCGTTTTGCCGAACTCGGCACAGGTAGCGCCGAGAGAGGTTCTTGACGTGTCGATCAGGAAATCGCTCTGATAGCCGTCCTCGGTCAGAACAGGGACTGCCGCCTTGCCGTAATTTGAAATGATCGCAAGCTTCATTCCGTTTGACATCGCTTTATCAAGGATTTTCTTTGTGCTGTCCATTACGCCGTAGTGATATGCGTCAATCTTTTTGATAAGCTGTGCATTCTCGTCTTTATCGAGCATATATTCCTTTGCCTGCTCGTAGTATTCATTTGGAACGAAAGTCCAGATTCCCGTCAGATTACCGAAAAGATCGCGCAGACATTCCTCGTAAAGAACATCCTTGCCTTTTGTAAACACCGTGTCAAGCTCGCCGCATACGGGAGAAAGTACAAATCCCGAAAGCGCATTGAAAATACAGCGGTAAAAAACGGTCAAGGGGTCGCTGCCCTCAATAAAATTGCCGATATAGTTCATGACGGACCTTGCTTTAATATTGAGATCGCCCGTGAAAAGTCCACCGACAAGATTTATTCCGTTAAACGCCGAGGACTGCATTATTACGGTATCAACACTGTCGCTGCCGTACTGCTTCAAATATGTCATAACGACTGCGCCGCCCATGCTCTCTCCTTTGAGAACGACCTTATCGTGGTGGGTGAGCTTTTTTGTTGTTTCGATATAATCGTTCAGCTCTGCCGCAATATCGAAAACATCCTCGCGCCAATCGTAATTGAATCGGTTATCACAGCGATAGCCGTGTTCTGCGGTCGGATCAACTCTGAACTTCACATCCACCGTTTTGTTGAGCGGATTGCCGCTGTCATCGCAGGCAACGTCCTTCATCGTATCGTTGAGTATCCTGCTCAAAGAGCCTGCAAAGCTCTCGTAATCACCTGTGATTCTGAGCATAACCGTCGGAGCGATGAGCCTTGCAACGGCGGAAACTATCGACGAGGTTTCGGGCATAAAGACGTTGTATTCCTCATCTGTTCCGGGATTTGCAACCAAATCGGTCATTGCAAAGCCGGTAACATAGACGATCGGCGTATATGCACAGCCGCATTTGTCGGTTGCATATGAAGAAAAGGAGGCGGCGCTGACCGAAAATGTCAGCAAGACCGCAAGAATAACGGAAATAACCTTTTTCATATAAGCCTCCCCTGTTTTCGATTGCTTCGGCAGCTGCCGATAATCATTTTATAATTAAAAGCAGTGATTTCTTTTGTATTATATCATAAGTTTTTATCAATATCAATTCTTATTTTATTGAAAATGTCATAATCATTTATACGGAGTGATGCTGATGACAAACGCAAAAAAACTGCTTACAAACACACTTTTGCTGACAGCGGCGGCATTTTTGATGAAAACCGTAGCCGTCAGCTTCAATGTTTATCTTTCCAACAAAATAGGTGCGGACGGAATAGGACTTTTTCAGCTTATCGCCGCCGTTTACGGTATGGCAATCACCTTTTCCGTTGCGGGGATCCGGCTTGCCGCCATGCGGCTTGTTGCCGATAATATTGCACTTGGCAAATATAACGACCGCCAGATCATGCGCCGCTGTCTGATTTACTCCTTTGTCTGCGGCGCGGTAATCGCTGCGCTGCTGGCAGGTTTTTCGGGATTCATAGGCTCAAAATGGATCGGCGATCCGCGAAGCGTTCCGTCGCTTAAGGTTCTCGGACTGAGCCTGCCCTTCGTTGCAATGTCGGCAGCGCTTAACGGTTATTTTACCTCGGTCAAAAAGATCGTCCGCTACACCGCCGTACAGCTTGCCGAGCAGATCTTCAAAATAATCATAACCGTATTCATGCTCAAAACCGTTATCACTCACGGGCTGGAAGCCTCATGCACGGCGATAGTTTTCGGAATATCGGCTGCCGAATTCTTCTCCTTATGCTGTTCATACACTCTTTACCGCTTTTCTGTGTGCAAGCCGAAAGAAACGGAAAACGGAATTGATATATGGAAAAAAATTTTCAGAATCTCGATTCCCGATACAATAGGCTCGGAGATGCGCTCTATTCTCATGACGGTCGAGCATCTTCTTATTCCGGTCGGCTTCCGCAAATCAGGCAGCGATCCCCAGGCGGCTCTCGCGACCTACGGCGTTATTCACGGAATGTCGCTTCCGCTCGTGCTTTACCCCTCGGCGCTGCTCTCGTCACTGTCGGGACTGCTCGTGCCTGAGATTTCCGCACTGCACATCTCCGGTAACAAGCCGAGAATAAACTATATGATAGCAAGAGTTCTTCACCTGACGCTGATTTTTTCCATCGGCACGGCAGGAATAATGTATTTTAATGCAAAAAGGCTGTCATATGCGGTTTACGGCAATGACAGCGCTTTCATCTATATTCAAATTCTTTCGCCCCTTATTCCCGTGATGTACTGCGATATGTCGGTTGACGGAATGCTGAAGGGACTCGATCAACAAGTCAGTTACATGAGATACAACATCATCGACGCGTCGATCTGCGTTGCTCTCGTTTACATACTTGTTCCCGTTTTTTCTGTTAAAGGCTATATTATTGTTGTTTTTGTCAGCGAAATTATCAATTTTATTCTCAGCTTCAGACGGCTGACAAAGGTAAGTGATGTAAGCATTTCTTTTTTTAAGGATTTTTTCATCCCTTTATTTTGCGTTGTAGGCGCAAATCTTTTAAAAAACCTGATTTTCTATTCATTCAATATTGCAAATTTAAAGCTTGCCGCCTCTTTGGAAATAATAACCGCCGTGTTGATTTATTTCGGCATGATCGTGCTATTCAGGTCAATTGACAAAGAGGAGCTTAACTGGCTGAAATCTCTTGTTAAATAAAGTGCTTTTCAATTTTTATTCTCAATTTTCCCAGCCTATATCCCAGCTTTTCGCAAAGTCGGTTGATTCCTATCAGATCAAAAAGCTTTCCCTGTACCATTCCTATTACGGAACAGCCGAGCGTTATTGCAAGCGATATTCCGATCACAACAAGCACCGATACGGGTGCCGAATACTTTCCCGCCCAAAGAAATTTGCCGACTATCCATCTGTAAAAAACGACCTCGTGAGTGTGTATGAGGTAGACCGCGAGGGACGCGGACGAAAACGCCGCGATAACCTTTCCCGCTCCCGGTTTCACATTGAGCTTTGCAT
>DNGF01000119.1:4935-5448 GCA_003486665.1 Oscillospiraceae bacterium | reverse complement strand
ATTAAGCATCAGAGCAAAAATCGCCGCCGAGGCAAGTGCGACCGTGACCGAGCTGTAATCGCCGAGCGAAAAATGCTTGTCGCCGTAGGATCTGAACTGCTCCGGAATATATGTAAAAATAACGGTGCAGGCAATCGACAGTAAAGCTGCGGCAAAAAGAACCGCGCGTTTGATGTTCAGACCGTATTTTCTGATATACGCTCCGAGAAAATACATTGTCGTTATCCAGACAAAGGACTGACCGACCGAAACGCCGCCGATGAGGAACGCATCCTCTCCCGCAACGGTCGAAACAACCGAAAACGCCGTCAGCGCGCAAATCATCAACCATGAAAAACGCTTTTTATCAAGCGACGCTATAAGTCTGTTAAAAAAGGGTGAGAAAAGGTAAACAACGAAATACACGCTCATGTACCAATACTTCGAAAAACAGATCGGAAAAAGAAATCCGAGCGACGGAATACTTATAAGACTTGTATCCTTGCCGATAACAAGTCCGACCGCAAAGCAGAC
>DNGF01000119.1:0-4927 GCA_003486665.1 Oscillospiraceae bacterium | reverse complement strand
GAAAAAGACTTCAACCCATAGGGAAAGCAGTCTTTTTATCTTCATAGTCTTTGTGCAAAGAAGATATCCGGTGCAAATTGAAAATAAATTTATACAGCAGCTCGCAACAGCATTTAACGTCTTCTGAGTTATCTCCGTTGCCAAGCCTGTGCTGCCCTCTATAGCACCGCCCATGCCCGTTATATGTAAAACAACAACAAGAAACATTGCGAATATCTTCAGCAAGTCTATATTATAGTTTCTCGAATTGATTCTTTGTGCTTCGTTTTTCATTCCGTTCACCTGCCATATTTAACAATCGAATTGTAACACAGCGATCAACAAAAGTCAATAAAGCACAATTGCATGAGTAGATTGAAGAACAATCTTACGAAGCCTTAAGACGAAGTCTGAGCTTGTCCGCGATCATTGCAATAAACTCCGAATTTGTCGGCTTTCCTCTTGACGACTGAATGGTATAGCCGAAATATGAGCTGAGAACATCGACATCGCCTCTGTCCCATGCGACCTCGATTGCATGGCGGATTGCTCTTTCAACTCTCGAAGAGGTTGTCTTGAATGTCTTTGCAACAGTCGGATAAAGCAGTTTGGTTACAGAACCCATCATCTCGGTATTGTTGACGGAAAGAATTATCGCTTCTCTGAGATACTGATAACCCTTAATGTGAGCCGGGACTCCGATCTGGTGCATTATCTCCGAAACGACAACCTCAAGGTCATTTTCGTTTCTCTCGTGCGAGCCTGCCGTCTTCCAGCCTGCGAGCTGAGAAATACGCTGAGCGATTATGTTCGCGTCAACGGGCTTGAGAAAATAGTAATCCGCTCCGCCGTTTAAAATTTCACTTTCAAAACGCATATTATCCACACTTGAAAGCACTATGAGCATCGGTCTTTTACCGTCATTCATATCTCTGATCTGCTTTATAACTCCGAGAGCATCAATATGTAACATAAAAGCGTCCATGATTATTACATCCGGTTTTTCATACCTCGTTTTGGTCAAAACCTGCGCGCCGTCCTTATCGGCAAGCACGACATTGTAGCCGTAGGACGTAAATTCCCTGACGCAGCTTTGACCGAAATCATTGTTTTCCGCAATTAATATTTTGATCTTGTTTTCCATGTAATACTACCTCCGTGAAATTTTTTCACCCGTATATTACCATTTTATGGTATTTTTGTCAATACCTTTTTGCCATTTTTTACCATTTTTATTTATCTGATACGTTAAGTTTGAGAAAAAGTGATAAAAATGTTGTTGATTCATGAAATAAAAGAAAAAATAACCGCTCCCCCGTGCGGTTTTCCACGAAAGAAAGCGGTTTTTGTTTAACGATTTTTTGCCTGAAAACAAACGTTTTCGTCCGAAAAAATCAGAGTTTGCTGTAAATGATTGTTCCTTTATAAAATTATGACGCTTCCAGATATTCCTCAACACCCTCTGCGGTGTCGGTCATATTCTGAGCGAAAATTCCGTACCCCTCTGTCGGATCGTCAACAAAGACATGGGTAACAGCTCCCACAAGCATTCCGTTTTGTATAATCGGACTGCCGCTCATTCCCTGGACTATACCTCCCGTTTTTTCAATCAGCTTCGGGTCGGTAACGCGCAGAACAAGATTTCGCTGATTATCCTTGCTGTCAAAAATTTTTTCGATTTCAATGTCATAATATGCCGATCCCGTATCGTCAACCGTGCATATGATTTGAGCAGCGCCGGTTTTAACCTCCTGGCGAAGAGCAACGGGAACAACCTTGCTGTTCTTATCAAAAGAATCCATTATTCCGTAAATTCCCGTTTCGCCGTTTATATAGAGGCTTCCGATCGTACCTGCGGAAAAAACACCGCACAGCTCGCCGGCGCTGCCGCTTGAGCCCTTATAGCAGCCCTTTATCAAGGCTTCGACCGCATCTCCGCCCGAAAGAGGCATTATTTCTCCCGTATCCGCATCGCAAACGGCATGACCCAAGCCGGCGAAAATTCCGTTTGTTCTGTCATACCAAGTAACCGTGCCTATCCCCGCTGTACTATCTCTTATCCAAAGACCGCCCTTGTATGTCGAGTCATCCGAGCAAAGCGCGGGAGTAAAGCTTATCTCCTTCGTCTTTGCTTCTCTCTCGATTCTCAGCTTCAGCGTTTTGCCGTTGCTCGCGGCGAAAATGGCTGAAAGCTCGCGGTTTCGGAAAACCTCAACTCCGTCAACGGAGATTATCATATCTCCCTCTTTGAGTCCGGCAGACTTGCCGGGACTTACGTTACCCGATGCGGTTGTTACGGCATCTATGCGGATAACCATTACGCCTTTTGAATACAGGCGGATTCCGAAAGCGTTTCCTCCGGGGACAACGTATTTTCGGCGTGAGATTTTTACCTTAGCGGATTTGATGGGAAAAACATTAAAGAGCTTTACGGAGGTCAGGTATTCGGTTTCAATCGGAGAATCATCGTCTGCGCCATGGTTTACAAGAGCCTGGCAGACGTATGTTTTTCCGACGTTCATTTCATCATATTCGCCGATCGTCATTTCGTCGGGGATACGGACATACCCCACAATAACGAGCATCATAATAACGCCCGAAACGAAAAAACAAACCATGCTGATTATCCGAACACACTGTTTCAATTGAAAAGCACCTCCGGTTTTAATTTATCCCGAAGGTGCTTGTTTATTCAATTTTTTAATGTAATTTGCGCGTTATTGCCTTAGGCTGTCAATCCGTTATCGGCTGATTTTCAATCATTGTTATCATGCCCATATAGTAGTCGAGCAAAGAGTCCTCATCTATGCCGATTCCTATCGCGTTGCCGTGGTCGCCCGTACTCAGCGGCATAACATTCCAGATTCCCGTTTTAATATTTTCGGGATCATAGTCCGTGTGTGCGTCACCGAAAGGATACTGCGCGGCAACAACATTTACAAGTCCGTCGTTCGGCTTCCATGTTTCATCTATATCATAGACCGAATCGGGATTGCTTGAATAAAGCCCCATCATCTCCGAAAACGGGCGGAGGATAAACAGTGTACTCGGAAGAGCAAGCTGTGCCTTGCCGACAACCGGATCGTCAACCGTTGTTCTGAAAGCGTAGGAGTAATAGTAAACATTGTCGTCCAAAGTGAGCCTGTCGTTAAGCGCCTTCGCTCCCTCGCAGGAAAGGTCAAAGGCAACATTGTCATACTTCTGATTAAGTATTGTTTTTATTGCCTTATACACATGGCTAACCGTTGTGGGTTCTCCCGGAACAAATGTAAGTCCGAACTGCTCCAAATGGAAGTCAACATATCCGTTGAACGGTGAGCGTCCCATGACAGCCGCATAGAGGAAAAGAAATGTTTCCGCAAATTCAATAAGATTGAGATCATCTGCAATATAGGCAAGCGTTGTTCCGTTGTTCGGGCTGCATATTGTCGTAACGGAATTCACCCAGTTCGGTTTTCCGCCCGTGAACAGCGGAGAAATATCATCGGGATCGGTCGCGTCGATCTCAGCGGAATCTCCCTTTGAAAGAAGACCCTGCAAAAGTCTGATCGTATTTCCGCCGAAGGAATGACCGATAAGGTTAACCTTATTAATAAGTCCGTTTTCGTCCTTCCCGCCCCAATTATTAACGATCGGCTCAGTATAGGTTCTGCCGTAGCGCAGGTGATCATGCTCCTTTGAATGGGCGGCACCGTAATCGACGCGCGTTCCCGTAAGCTGAGCGTAAAGCTCGCACGCTCTGTCCCAGTTGCTCGAAAAAGGACCTACGGAAGCATCTCTGCACTCAATGCCTTTTTCCCTGAGCTTCTGCATAAGGTGACACGAGGTTGCGCCCCAATAGGAAAAATCCTGATTGATGCCCTCGTCCTCGCCCCAACCAAGAAAGCCGTGAACAAAGATATATGGATAGCTTTTGTCCGTCTGACCGGATTTATCCTCCGGCACAACAAAGCCGGGAACAAAGCTGACAAACGTCATAACCAAAGCAACCCATGCCGCAACCAATGACTGAAACATAAATACACCACGCCCTCTTTAATTTCAATTAAATAATATGGTATTTTTTACCTTTTGTCAAGAAATATAAGCAAAAAATTGTTTAAAATGCTTAAAATCAGTGTAAAAATCGGTTTATACCGTATCATCTTAAATATCGAATACGTTTATACCCGTTACCGGATGAACTCTGCGATTCATTTTTCCCTCAATAATATTGACAAAGATCTCCGCCGTTACACCTATAGCGGCCTCATTTAGATGTCCGCCGACAACGTCGCAGTCCACGCCCGAAAAAGACGCGTGCAAGTGCAGATACGGCTTGCCGTCCTTCCTCGTCAGATTTCCGAGCAGGGAAATGATCTCCATCGGCTCATTAAAGGTTTTCGGCAGATATCTGCCCTCTTCGAGGTTGTAAAAACCAACCGTGGCGCTCTTGACCGCTCCGATACCGTTGATCTGTGCAAATCCGATATTCTCTTTCTCGGCAAGCTCAAGCAACGATTTCACGATATCCTCGCCGATGCTTAACCTTACGCTTATGGTATCACCGTTTCTTCTGTAGTTCATAATATCCGTCCTTTCCCGACAAATTTCGTCGTTTGAAAATTGACAAATCTTTAAATAGATAATAATATAATCTTAAGCAAAATTCAAGATTAATTTGAAAGGAAGTCTTATATGACAAAATTTGTTTCACTTTTTATTTCAATAATAATGTTCGTTTTTCCCATGCTTAATATTCCTCATGCCGAGGTAAACAAAGAAAAATTCAACACGGAATATACCAATGTATTTGTTCACGGCTTCTCAGGCTGGGGTGAATATGACGATGTTTATAAGCTCTTCCCGTACTGGGGCGTCAGAAACGGCGACCTCATGAAATACCTCAATGCCAGAGGCTTTGACTGCCATGCCGCAACCGTTGCGCCCGCCGGCAGCGCATGGGACA
>DNGF01000250.1 GCA_003486665.1 Oscillospiraceae bacterium | reverse complement strand
TGACTGTATCGACTATTTTTGCATTTTCGATTTTACCGATATAGTCTGTAAATCCCTTCAATCGCTGCTTTCCGTTTTCGGTGTTTTCACTGTAATTTACTATCCCTATATTGATAGACTTTTGACCTTTGCAGAGTTCGACAGCTTGCTTCGCCGCCTTTTCACCGGCGGATATATTGTCTGTTCCGATAAAAAGCTCTTTGCCTTTTACGTTAACATCGCTGTCAACCGTGATTACCTTAATACCGTTGTCAATAGCGTTTTGAACAGACGGTGCATTTTTTTCGTAATCTATTGCCGAAAGGATTATGACATCTACATTTCTTGAAACCGCATTTTCAATCATTTCGTTTTGAGTGTCACAGTCTTCTTCGCTTTCGGGTCCTTCAACCGTAACATTGATATTAAATTCATTGGCGGCGGCAAGCGCACCGCCTTTCATATCATCCCAAAAATCAGAATCACTGCCTTTTGTTATTATAGCAACATTTTTACCCTCGGCACCGATATCGCTCGTTTTTGCACAGCCGAATAAGCAAGCAATAAGAAAAAATACAAGTGTAAGAAGGGCAGCTGTTTTTTTAATATTCATTTTCGTGTCCTTTCTCAATCTTTGGAATTTTAATCGTGACTGTGGTTCCTACATCAAGCTCGCTGTCAATAGTAATTCCGTATTCTTCGCCGAAATAGATTTTAAGTCGGTCGTTGACATTTTTAACGCCGATACCCTTTGAGTCACTTCTATCCTTTTGAAGAATGGTTTTGCATTGCTCCTCAGTCATACCAAGGCCGTTGTCTTTAACCATTATGACAATATCCTTACCGCAGCATTCAACAGTAATTTTAATTTCGCCCTCATCAACCATTCGATTAAGCCCGTGATAAATAGCGTTTTCAATGAACGGTTGAATGGTTATTTTGTTGCACATATAGCCCAATACGCTTTCGTCAACATCAAATGAATAGGTAAACTGATTTTTATATCGGTAACTTTGAATAATAAGATAGCTTTCGGCATGTTTAAGCTCGTCGCCGATTGTAATAAATTCATTTCCGTGGCTGATACTTATTCTGAAAAGTTTTGCGAGCGCACCCACCATTTTAACTGCATCCTTGCTGTTGTCCTGCTCGCACATCCATTGAATTGAATCAAGCGTGTTATAAAGAAAGTGAGGGTTGATTTGAGCCTGCAATGCCTTAAGCTCGGTTTTTCTGAGTATGATTTCTTCATTGTGCACCTTTTCGACAAGTGACTGAATCATAAGCACCATATGCTCAAATGATGCCGAGAGAGTTTGAAATTCCAATACATTACTCATATCAGCCTTGTATTCAAACGCCTCTGCCTGCTCTTCAAATTTTTGCATAGAATCAACAAGTTTCCTGACAGGTCTTGTAACGGTTCTTGAAAGCAAAAAATAAATAACAACCGATATTAAAAGACTAAAAAGAAGTGCAAAAATCGAGCCGATGATTACTTGGTTCTTAACAGCTTGAGTTATCTCGTCATTAAAACTTACACCGACTATTTTCCAATTACACGAATTAAGAGATGAAATATTGTAAATATTATCCTTCATTCTGTGTATTCCGTCGGTAAGGTCGATAATTGCATCGGCATTTTCCTTTTTCAACCCCGAAAAAAGCATTTGCTGCTGCGGATGGTAAATGATTTCTCCTTTTGAATTGATTATATAGCAATAGCCCCTTTGACCGATGCTCACTTTATCAATGTATTTTGCGATTGATGAAAACTTAAAATCTATCGCAACAAAAACCTGCTGTGCAAAAAGATTTGAATATTCCCTTTTCGCAATAGTAACAACCCAAGGATATTTGTTTTTATAAAGCGTATTTACATGAGGCTGTGTGATTGCGAATCCGTCTTTGAGATTTGAGAAAACAGACTTATCATAAGATAAATTTGTTGCATTGCTTTTAACTTTTATGTTATTACCGTTTCCGTCTAAAAGCAGATTGCCCTGCATATCATAAATCATTACGCAATATATGTCCTCTTCAAGTCTTGCCGCTGCATATATTGCACTTTGAAGTGATGATATATCCGTATAATTGTCCGTTTCCTTGCATAAATTATTGAGCTTGTTTTTGATTGACGACATATAATTGGAAACGGTTTCATTAGCCTGCGAAACAGCTTGCTTGCTCGAAACACACGCCGAATTAAACATTGATTTTTCATAAAATACGCCAAAAAGCAATGTTGATGCAAGCGTTGAAAAAACAACACCGAAAACAACTATTGCGATAATCAATACTGACAGCTTAATTTTATTACGCTTAAACATTGCCTCCTCCTAAATGCTCTTCTCTGTATTTGTTCGGCGACATACCATAATATTTTTTAAAGCAATAACTGAAATAATGCTGGTCACTGTAACCGCATTTTTCCGATATTTCAAAAATTTTCATTGATGTGCAAAGCAGCAAATCGCTTGCCGCCTTCATTCTTCGTTCGGTTACAAGTGTTACAAAGTTTTGAGCTTTCGTTTTCTTGATAAGCGCGCTTAAATAATTCGGGCTTACGCCTAACTTGTCACTTGCATCGGTAAGCGACAAATCCTCATTCATATATTCGTCATCAATGATTTGAAGCGCCCTGTCACAAATGTTCTCACTTTCGTGTCTTTGCGAACGATAAATAATATCCCTTGCATCAAGGCAAAGTGAAATCAACTCTTTTTTGTATTGCTCATTAAAATCAAGCGAAAGTCGGGATGTAAAGAAATTATTGGATGAAAAAAGCTCGGATAAGGCGTCACTGTCGGATAATACGCTTACACACCTGTGTGCCGTTGCAAGTATTTGGATAATCAAGTAATCTATGCCCGTCCTGCTTTTTTCGGAAAGCATATTTTCAAGGAATTGTCTTATTTCGTTTTTACTGCCCACTTTCAAAAGCTGCTCAAGTTTATAGACGGATTTTTCAATATTCTCAAGCTCGTAGGCGCTTTTGCGCTCTTGGTCATTGATAAATCTGATGTCGCCTGCACCGTCGGAGGTATATCGCCTTGCGGTGATAGCCTGTGTGCACGCAACCGACAAAAGTGATGGATTATCAACCGTTTGGCTTATGCCTATCGTGCATTTTTGGTTAAATAATTTTTGAGCGCTTTGTACGAGTTCAATTACAGGGAGTCTTAGTTTTGATGACATTTCTTCGGGTTTACTTGTAACAAGCGTCACAATTCTGCCGTTTACAAAAAAGCTCTCACAATCCGTATATTTTCCGAAAATGCTGTTTACAAAATCAATATGATGAACCCCGGTACAGCTTTCACCGCCGAAGGCTTTGAATTTTGACACAACGACGCTGTAACAGTCATTGTCACTTTTAATAAGTCCAAGCTGCTTTGCCGTGTTTTTTAAATCCTGAGATGCGTGAATATCTTCGCCGGTTCCTAAAAGAAGAGGCAAGAGAAATTCGGCTTTCTTTAATCTCAGCTCGGTTTCTTCATTTGACGAGCCCGTTTTAAGCCTTTCAAATTCCTCGTCCATTTCCGCTTTAATTTTTATAAATTCCTCGCTTAGCTCGCTTGCGGAAATAGGCTTTAAAAGATACCGAATTACATTATATTTGAATGCCTCTTGTGCATATTCAAAATCATCATATCCGCTTAAAATAACAAACTTTGTGGCAGGTCTTATTTCTCTAACCTTGCTTGCAAGCTCAAGTCCCGTCATAAGAGGCATTTTTATATCCGTTAAAATCAAATCGGGCTCCAGTTTTTCAAGAAGTTCAAGTGCCTCAATCCCGTTTTCGGCATCACCGACAACATTAAACCCCGCTTTTTCCCAGTCAACGCTTTTTATAACTGCTTCTCTTTGGCGAATTTCATCATCAACAACAAGTAAGCTATACATAATTTACCCTCTCAATTAAATTACTTAATATATTTTATCAGCAGATACTCTCACTCTTCCTGCAAGACGTTCATCTCCAACTGCAATGAGATTTTCACAAAGCTCAATCGTTTTTTGTTCAAAAGAAGTAGTTGCACTCAACTCCGTATAATTATATTATGATATAATTATATCGCATTGTCAACACCTAAAATGAACAGTCGGATTTTAAAAATATACATCAATATTCATTCCTGCCGAAAATGTGATTTTTGGGGTGGGAATGTTTTTTATACGGTGAAAAAGCGGTGCCGTGCTCAGGATTCTGACTGCAAATTGAGTCAGATTTTGGATTATGAGGACAAATGAGGACCGAGGGCATTTTGAAAAGTCGATTTTGAGACAGAAAAAGAGCCTCGCTCAAAGTGAGCGAAGCTCTGAAAGTGTTGATTTATAAGGCTTCTTTACCGCTATTTCCTGTCCACAGCTCAGAAATCCGTGGACAAAATGTGGACAAATCCACGTTTTCATGGAAATAAATGGCATTTACTGCTATTTCAGAATATTTCTCAAATAGCCTTGAAAGCCTCAGAAACGTTGATATATAAGGCTTTGCAGATTACTTCATAGCCTCTTCAACTGCAACAGCTGTTGCAACGGTAGCACCAACCATCGGGTTGTTGCCCATACCGATAAGACCCATCATCTCAACGTGAGCAGGAACAGAAGATGAACCTGCGAACTGAGCGTCAGAGTGCATACGACCCATTGTGTCTGTAAGACCGTATGAAGACGGACCTGCAGCCATGTTGTCCGGGTGAAGTGTACGGCCTGTGCCGCCGCCCGAAGCAACAGAGAAATACTTAACGCCGTTCTCAACGCACCACTTCTTGTATGTGCCCGCAACGGGATGCTGGAAACGGGTCGGGTTTGTCGAGTTACCTGTGATGGAAACGCCGACGTTCTCAAGCTTCATGATAGCAACGCCCTCCGGAACGTTGTCAGCGCCGTAGCACTTAACGTCCGCTCTCGGTCCGTTTGAATATGCCTTCTCGTAAACAACCTTAACCTCTTCCTTATACGGATCAAACTCTGTTTCAACATAAGTGAAACCGTTGATTCTGGAAATGATCATAGCTGCGTCCTTACCAAGACCGTTAAGGATAACACGAAGCGGCTTAACTCTTACCTTGTTAGCGTTAAGAGCGATTTTGATAGCACCCTCGGCAGCTGCGAATGACTCGTGACCTGCGAGGAATGCGAAGCACTCTGTTTCCTCGGAAAGAAGTCTTTTGCCGAGATTACCGTGGCCAAGACCAACCTTACGGTTCTCTGCAACAGAACCGGGAATGCAGAAGCTCTGAAGACCGATACCGATTGCGGCAGCGGCGTCTGCAGCCTTTGTGCAGCCCATCTTGATAGCGATAGCTGCGCCTACAGTGTATGCCCAGATAGCATTTTCGAAGCAAATGGGCTGAGTTGAACGAACGATCTGGTCAACGTCGATACCCTTTGCAAGTGTGATTTCCTTACATTCGTCGATGGAGGAAATACCGTATTCTTTAAGAACGCCGAGGATCTTAGCCTCACGTCTTTCATAACCTTCAAACTGTGCCATTGCGTTATTCCTCCTTCAATTATTCTTTTCTGGGGTCGATATACTTAACAGCTTCATCGAAGCGACCGTATGTGCCCTTTGATTTCTCATATGCCTCGTTCGGCTCCATGCCCTTCTTGATGAAGTCTGTCATCTTGCCGAGAGAAACGAATTCATAACCGATAACCTGATCGTCAGCGTCAAGAGCCATTCTTGTGCAATAGCCCTCTGTCATCTCAAGATAACGAACGCCCTTTGCCTTTGTGCCGTACATTGTGCCGACCATCGAGCGAGCGCCCTTACCGAGATCCTCCATACCTGCGCCGATTACAAGACCGTCCTCTGAGAAAGCGGACTGTGTACGGCCGTATACGATCTGAAGGAAAAGCTCACGCATAGCTGTATTGATAGCGTCGCAAACAAGGTCTGTGTTGAGAGCCTCAAGAATTGTCTTTCCGGGAAGGATCTCAGCCGCCATAGCAGCGGAATGTGTCATACCGGAGCAGCCGATTGTTTCAACAAGAGCCTCTTCGACGATGCCGTTTTTAACGTTGAGCGAAAGCTTGCAGGTGCCCTGCTGAGGCGCGCACCAGCCCACACCGTGG
>DNGF01000046.1 GCA_003486665.1 Oscillospiraceae bacterium | reverse complement strand
GTCGGGCCGCCTGTCTGAAGGAAGTCGTAGTATTCGTTGCCGTCTATATCGTAAAGCTTATTGCCCGATGCCTTTGTAAAGACAAGCGGAAACGGATAGTTAAATGCAAGGTTGTGCTGAACGCCGCCCGGAATTCTCTGCTTGGCAATGTCAATCATTTCCTTTGACTTTGCACATTTTTTTGCATAGTATTCGTTCTCATATTTTTTGAGAGCTTCCGGCTTGATGCTGTAAATCGGCTTTTTGATAAGAGCGTCAAGCTCCTTTGTGACCTTATCGGCATCAAGATAGTTTTTAATAGCAAAATTGTTTCCCATAAAAAATCCTCCTTTAGGGACTGCCGCAATGCGCTTCATTTATCGGCAGTTATGCTTTAAACTTTGCTTTGATAGTATTTTAACACATATCGTTTCGTTTTTAAATACGTCACAAAAAATATTTTGTAAAAATTCATAAAATATTTTTACTTTTGACTTAATTTATGATAGAATAAAGACAGAAATTTATCTTGACTGGAGTGTTGAGCATGAGCGCTTACGTTATTGCATACGATGTCGGAACAACAGGACTTAAAACCTGTCTTTTTGAAATTGATAAAAAAATCAAGCCGATAGTCAATTCGTACGGTTCATACAACCTTTATATTCTCGAAAACGGCGGTGCCGAGCAGGACGCCGAGGAGTGGTGGAATGCGATGTGCGCCACCACAAAAGAGATTTTCACAAAAACCGATGTTAAGCCCGAACAGATCGCGGGAATTTCTTTCTGCTCTCAGATGCAGGCGCTTGTTCTTGTTGATAAAAACGGTGATCCCGTACGCAGACCTATGAGCTACATGGATCAGCGCGCAAAGGAAGAACTCAAAAAATATATGGCATACGGCTTGCAGATCGCGGGTGCAAATATCGTTCCGCTTCTCAAGTCACTCGCTGTTACGGGCGCGGTTTCCTGCAGCGTCAAAGATCCGGTCTATAAATACAAGTGGGTCGAAAATCACGAGCCGCAGAACTACAAAAACGCGTATAAATGGCTTGATGTTAAGGATTTTCTTATCAGCCGCTGTACGGATAAATTTACCATGACGCGGGACTCTGCCTTTGCAACACTGCTTTATGACACAAGAAAGGGCAAGGAAGGCTGGAGCAAGACTGTTGCCGATATTTTCCAGGTAAACATGGATCATCTGCCCGATATTATCGAATCGACCGACATGGTCGGCGGAGTAACCGAAAAGGCGGCGGAAAAGCTCGGACTTTTGCCGGGAACTCCCGTCTTCGGCGGCGGCGGCGACGCTTCGCTCATCGGTGTCGGCGCAGGCAGCTGCTCGGTTGGCGATACTCATATCTATTCCGGTACATCGGGCTGGGTCGGAACGGTTGTCGGAAAACAGCTTGTCGATACATCGGCGATGATTGCCGCAATTGTCGGCGCCGATCCGAACAGCTTTAACTATTTTGCCGAGATGGAAACGGCAGGCAAATGTCTTGAATGGGTCAAGGATCACCTTTGCCTTGACGAGATAGGCATTTTTATTGAGAAAAAGAAAATCACAGACCATACGGAGAAAGCATACACCAGCCTTTACGACTATATGTCCGAGGTTATCGGCTCTGTTTCGGCAGGCGCAAACGGTGTTATTTTCACCCCGTGGCTTCACGGCAACCGCTGCCCGTTTGAGGATCCGAACGCCGCAGGAATGTTCTTCAACATCAATATCAACACAGGTAAATCCGATATGCTCAGAGCGGTTATTGAGGGCGTTTGCTATCATTTGCGCTGGATGCTTGAGGCGCAGGACAGAAAGATAAAGACCTCGCAGACAATTCGATTTGTCGGCGGCGGCGCACTCTCCGATGTAACGGCGCAGATTCTTGCCGATATTACGGGCAGAACGATAGAGGTCGTTGGAAGACCCCAGGATGTCGGCGCTGTCGGTGCGGCGGCAATTATAGGTATCGGACTCGGAATTATTGAAAATCTTGCAAGCGTTAAGGACTATATTCCCGTAAAAAAGACCTTTAAGCCGAGCAACGCCGATAAAAAGGTTTATGACAGAAACTTTGAAATTTTCAAGAAGCTTTATTCTTCTAATAAAAAGAATTTTCAGATGTTAAATGAGCAATAATATAACCGAACAGGAGGACTGAATTATGAACGGTTACAAGAATATAGATAAGGCGGAAATTCTCAGCCTTAAGGAACAGGTAGAATATCAGGCGGGTCAGGTAGTCAGCAAAACTCTTGCACAGAATTCCGCACTGAGTGTTACGCTTTTTGCCTTTGATAAGGGAGAGGAGATCAGCACCCACGAATCGGGCGGTGATGCAATGGTTACCTGCCTTGACGGAACGGGTAAGATCACGATTGACGGAATTGAATATATCCTTCATGAGGGAGATACGATCGTTATGCCGGCAAGACATCCCCATGCCGTTTACGGTGAGGAAAAATTTAAGATGCTTTTGATGGTCGTATTTTAATCAGACAGCATTCAGCCTCTTCTTGATTGATTTCAAGAGGAGGCTGATTCTTTATATAATTCATATATTTTTTAGAAATGCTTCAACTTCATTTAAGCAGGGAATTGAAGAAGACGCTCCGTCCCGTGAAACGGCAACGGCGGAGGCGGCTGAAGCATATTTCAATGCGCCCTCGATGCCGTGAGAATCAACAAGCGCAAAGAAATATCCGAGAAAAGTATCGCCTGCGGCTGTCGTATCCGCAACAGGTACGCGGAAAATATTTTGATGATAGATTTTTTCGTCTGCTTTGCACACGGAGCCGTCCGAGCCGAGCGTCAGCAAAATTTTTGCCGACGGATATTTTTCTGAAAATACGGACAGAATTTTATCGGGATCATTTTCACCCGTAAGTTCTTCTGCTTCGGTTTCGTTAACGATGAACCATGTGACCTTGTCAAGAGGGTAGGAGAGTATCTCTTCGCCGAACGGACTTGGGTTGAATACGATCTCCATGCCTTTTTTGCCTGCAGCGGCGATGATCTTATCAACATTATTTATTTCATTCTGTAAAAAAAGTCGGTCGCCCGCTTTGAAATCGGATAGCACTTTTATAATTTGCTCTTCGCTTATCTGCTTGTTTGCACCGCCGAAAAGAAGTATGCTGTTCTGGCCGTTTTTATCAACCTGAATTATTGCGTGGCCGCTCGGCAGGTCACAGCTGCTTATAAGACTTGTATCAACGTTGTTTTCATTTAGCTTTTCAATCAGACGGTCGCCGTCATTGCCCACACAGCCGGCATGGCAAACTCTTGCGCCGGCTCTTGCAAGGGCTATAGATTGGTTAAGCCCCTTTCCGCCGCAAAAAAATTCAAGCTTGGAAGAAGCGGTCGTTTCGCCCGGACGTACAGTGTGATCAACGGAATAAACCATATCCCGATTCAAAGAACCGAAATTGAGAAATCTTTTATTGCTTTCAGACATTTTTATCAGCTCCGAATGTATTTTGCGGCAATAATTATAACATATTATCTGTGCTTTTACAAATAAAAGCCGCAAAAATCAAATTGTATATTAAAATTGTTAATTAAATGTCAATTTAACCAATATTTGTAAGAAAGGTGTTTGGATTATTCATATACTTTTTTCATTGACTTATTTGTCGAAATACTTTATAATTTCATAGGATTTTACAATGAGGGAGAATTGGTTTTTATGTTATCTAACACAGAAAAGACTATGGACAAGATCGTTGCCCTTTGCAAAAACAGAGGATTTATTTTTGCCGGCAGCGATATTTACGGCGGTCTTGCAAACACATGGGACTACGGTCCGCTCGGTGCAAGACTTAAAAACAATGTTAAGGATACCTGGAGAAAGCGTTTTATTCAGGAGAGAAAGAACAGCTACGAGGTTGACGCAGATATTCTTATGCATCCTAGAGTTTGGGAGGCAAGCGGTCATGTTGCCAGCTTCTCCGATCCGCTTCTTGACTGTAAGGAATGTAAAATGCGTCACAGAGCCGATCAGCTTATAGACAATTTT
>DNGF01000242.1 GCA_003486665.1 Oscillospiraceae bacterium | reverse complement strand
GCCATGAGTGGATCTTTCTTGTGTCGGGAATCATAACGGCGCTGTTTGATCTGTGCTTTATTATATTTCACAGACATTTCAGACCAAGACTGATTAAACTGTTGAATACAAAAGCATAAAAGCCATCGGACAAAGAAAAGGTCCGATGACTTTTGATAAATCCCATATTGACAAATTAGGTGTTACAGCGTATAATAAAGATACAAAGGGTGGCACTACCGATAGACGGTTACGCCCTCAAAAAATGGATTTAAAGAAATAAACCGCTTGTTTTCTCAGGACAGGGCGGTTATTTCTTTTTTACTGTATATATGTAACCTGTTGCAAAAAGCAGAATAACAGCCATTATGACAAGATACTCCATACAATCACCCCCTTACGAGGGCAAAGAGTGTAACCGCCTACCGCATTGGTAGTGCCACAAAAACATTATATATGCCGCTTTTAGTTTTGTCAATGTTCTTTAAAAGCGAATCAATTTAATCGCTAAGCTCATAAATTCTTCTCAAGGCACACGAGCTGTACGCCGTCAATGCCGTTGAATACGCACGGAACGATCGACACCTCGGTATAACCGAGCTTTTTGTAAAGATCGCGTGCGGCAGTGTTTTTGGCATTCGTGTCCATTCTGAGATACGGACATCCGTTTTCAATCGCATATTTTTCATAAAAATCAACAAATGCCGTTCCGTAGCCCTTGCCCTTGATCTTCGGCGAAACAACAAGCGCATGAAGCACCATGACCTCATCGTCCGGTGCATCTGCAGTCCACGCAGCATCGGCGTATTCCGGGACCTGTTCCTTATTTATTCTCGCGGCGGCAATGATTGTTCCGTCAATTTCTTCAACAAACATATCTCCTGCCGCAACCGCTGTTTCTGCGGTTTTGCGTGTCGGGTAAACCCCTCTTATCCAGCCGATTGTAACAAGACCCGCCTCCTCGGCATCATGGATTTCGTCATAAATTTCACTTATACGGTCAATATCCTTTTCCGTTGCTTTTCTGAACATAAAAATCCGCCTCTTTTGACAAAATCGCCCGCAGAAACGGACGATTTTATTTTTTATTTATTTTACCAAATCGTTGATTTTCTCTTTCATTGCCTGCTCAGTGTCGCGGTAATACTGAGTTTTCGGATTCGGGTGCTTGTTCTCTGCCCAAAGCTTGTCCGCTTGCTCTTTCCATGCGGCGGCAAACTTGTCGCACTTTGCACAAAGATGCTCAACGCCCTCCTGATTTTCAAGGTCGGTCGATTTAGCCCCCGTCTGCTTGATTATCTTTCTGAGATATTCGGGATTTTCAAGCATCGGACACGGACGAAGATGGTTATCGTTAAACGGCTGATTATGATAATAGCTCATAAAGAGCGGATTTTTCAAAGCCTCAAGAATTGTGTGAGTTCTGATATTTGCATCCGAAAAATGAATGAATACGCACGGTTCAATGTCGCCCGCGGAATTGATGTGGAAATAGTTTCTGCCGCCCGCAATGCAGCCGCCGACATATTCGCCGTCATCCTGGAAGTCCATTACGAACAGCGGCTTGCCTGTCTGACCGTTTCTCATCTTCTTAAGCCAGAAATACATATGAGTTCTCTGTTCCGGAGTCGGAATAAGCTCTTCAACAGCTCCCGTGCCTACAGGCATATAGTTGAAATAAAGCGCAAACTTTGCCCCTTTTTCAACCATAAGGTCAATGAATTCGTCACTCGTTACCTTATCGACATTCTGAGAGGTGTAGCAGATAGAAAGACCGTAAATGCACTTATTCTTTTTAAGAAGCTCCATCGCCTGCATGGCTTTTTCATATGCCCCTGCTCCTCGTCTGAAATCGTTTGATTCCTCGGAGCCTTCAATGCTCAGAGCAAGCGTGAGGTTGCCGACATCCTTCATATCATCGCAGAACTTCTGGTCAATAAGCGTTGCATTGGTATAAGCGAGAAACGTACAATTTTTATGCTCGCGGCAAAGGCGAAGGATATCATTCTTCCTTATAAGCGGTTCTCCGCCCGTGAACATATAAAGATGTGTTCCGAGTTCGACACCCTGATTTACAACGCTGTCAAGCTCGTCGTAGGTGAGATTAAGTTTATGACCGTATTCCGCCGCCCAGCAGCCCTTACAGTTCATGTTGCACGCACTTGTCGGGTCAATAAGCATAAGCCAGGGAATATTGCATTTATATTTTTCTCTGTTAGCTCTGACCGCTCTTGTTCCGTGAAGACCCGCGCCGAGAACAAAGGACAAGAACATTTTTTTGAGATAGTCCCTGTCAACATCCTTAAGCAAATTCATGGCATAGGTGTTCCAAACATTATTGTCATCGCTTATAGCATTGCGAAAACCCGTAAATGTTTTTTCGGGAAATGTTTTACCGGCAAACTTTTCAGCAAGACCGATAAGCTTGAGAATATTCTTTTTCGGATCCTTGTCAACATATTTCAGCACCCTGTCAAGCATAAAGCCGACACCCGCGCGCTGAATTTTTTCTTTCAGTAACATTTCGCTTTACCTCTCAACCTAAACTGGTCTTTATTTTCTCATATTTTCTCGGTAAAGTCAACCGAGAACATCAATAAAACTAACTTATTCGACACTTTGGCTAATAATTAACACTCATTCGACGTCCTCCCCGTCATTCGTAACAGCGGTTTCTCTGTCAAATGCCGTTTCCTTTAGTATTGACATTAAATCCGCGGTTTAACAGCATACTTTTCCCGAAAGCAATGCACGCGGAACTTAAATGTCTATATTACTTTTTCATTGAATTTTTAAATTTATTACATAAAAAAGAGTAAAGTTCGTATCACCGTTCCGAGTTCGTCTTTTTGTGTAATCTGTCATATTTTTCCAAAGGCGTCTAAAGCTTTCTGTTGACTTTATGATTTCATTGGTGTATAATTAGGTCACAAAAATTTTTTCGGAGGTATAAACAATGAAAAAAGTCATTAGCATCCTTCTTTCTGTTGTAATGATCGTCCTCCTTGCTGTTCCGAGCTTTGCGGCAACCAGCACCGACACGGCGTTCAAGTTCAACTCAAACGGAAAATTTAAGATCATGATGATCAACGACACACAGGACGTTATCCTTAAGGACGTTCTTCAGGCAAGCTATCTCAAGAAGATTGCTGAGAAAGAGAAGCCCGACCTTATCGTTATGGCAGGCGACCTTCTCACAGACTTCTTCCCCGGCGCAAACAAGGATCAGCTCAAGAAGTGCCTCACTCAGGCTCTTGACGGCATCAATGCTCTCGGCGTTCCTTTCGTAGCTACTTTCGGTAACCACGACCACGACTGGGAAGAGATTTTCCCGCTTGAGGAGCAGATGGAGGTTTACAAGTCATACTCCAACTGTGCTATCGTTAACAACGGCTGTGACGTAGGTACATATTACATCCCCGTTAAGTCGTCGGACGGCAAGAAAGTTCCTCTCAACATTTATGTTATGGACTCCAACAACAAGGCTAAGGGCGAAGGTCTTCTTACCGGTTATCAGGGACTTAAGCCGGAGCAGGTTCAGTGGTATAAGGATACCCGTGACGGACTCAAGGCAGCTACAGGCAGCTATGTTCCTTCACTTGTTTTCCAGCACGTTCCCGTTAAGGAAATCTATCAGTTTGTTGACAAGGTTCCGTTCAATGTAGATCACACGGACTGCATCTTCGGACTTGATGACGGTCAGTGGTACAAGCTCAACGATAAGGCTACAAGCGGTGTTCTCGGCGAGGTTCCCTGCTCAGAATCCGTAAACGGCAACACAGGCGAATACGAAGCATGGCTTGAGCATAAAGAGATTATCGGTGCTTTCTTTGCACACGACCACGTTAACAACTTCATGGGCGTTACAGACGAAGGCATTACTCTCGGCTACAACGGCGGTTCAGGCTTCAGTACATACGGCAGAGGCGGCGACCGTTCGGCAAGAATCTTTGAGATTGACGAGAACGATGTAAGAAATTATGAAACTCATCTTGTGACATACAATGATGTTGCATCCAAGCCGATGAACTTCTACATCATGGATCTCTTCTCACCTGTTATCGCAACATGGCTCGGCAGAATTATTGACATCGTTTGCCCGCAGTTCATCAAGGACATCGTTGCTAACAAGCAGAAATAAAACTTATATATTCACGGACTGTCGCTTTTGCGGCAGTCCTTTTTTACGTCTTATATTGACATCGACTTTTATTATTGATATAATTTTTTTACCAAACAAAAAAGGAGCTAAAAAATGATTATTAACAGACCTCCCATGGGCTGGAACTCATGGAACACATTTGCTGAAAATATAAACGAAAAGGTAGTTATGGAAACCGCCGATTTCATCGTCGAGAGCGGACTCAAGGACTGCGGCTATGAATACGTTATAATTGACGACTGCTGGAGCCTTAAAGAAAGAAACGAAAATAACGAAATCGTTCCCGATCCCGAAAAATTCCCTCACGGTATGAAATATGTTTCCGACTACATTCATTCAAAGGGGCTTAAATTCGGAATGTATTCCTGCGCCGGCACAATGACCTGCGCCGCTTATCCCGGCAGCCTCGATCATGAATTCATTGATGCGAAATGCTTTGCCGAGTGGGGCGTTGACTATCTTAAATATGATTATTGCTACCACCCGTTTACTACCTACGGACATATGCTCTACAAGAGAATGGGACTTGCGCTTGCCAACTGCGGCAGGGACATTCTTTTCGCCGCCTGCTCGTGGGGAAGCGAAAACACAAAAACATGGATCAAAGAAACAGGCGCGCACACATGGCGCTCAACAGGCGATATTTTTGACACATGGGAGTCGATCAAGGAGCTTGCGCTTTCTCAGTACAAGGTTGCCGAATATAACGGCTGCGGCTGCTTTAACGACATGGATATGCTTGTTGTCGGCATGAAGGGCAAGGGTCATGTCGGTCTTAAGGGCTGCACAACCGAGGAATATAAAACCCATTTTGCATTCTGGGCAATGATGGGTTCTCCCCTCATCATAGGCTGTGACCTCAGAGAAGCCGATGAGGAAGCAATGGCAATTCTCAAAAACAAGGAGCTTATCCGAATTGATCAGGACGCGGCATACAGACAGCCGTACTTTGTTGACGGAAACAGAATTATCAACAACGAGAGAAAGGGCGATGAACCTCTTTACAGCTGGTATCCCGATCATATGCCCGTTCTCGTAAGGCATCTTGAAAACGGCGATATCGCAATCGGATTTTTCAATTTTACAGACAGCGAGCATTACGAATGCTTCACGCTTGACGCAGTGGGACTCGGCTTCTGCACAGGCAAATCGCTTGAGCTTACCGATGTCTGGACCGGAGAGATTTCAAAGCCGATCAATGACACTGTCGGAGTAAATCTTCCTGCCCACGGCTGCGTGGTTTACCGTGCAAAGGTCGTTGACAGATAATGAGCAGCTGCATAAAATGCGGCAAAGAGCTTGTCGGTAACGATATCGGTCTTACCAAAAAGCTCATTAACCGCGGATCAACCGATTTTTTGTGCATAGACTGCATTGCCGAAAAATTTGACTGTTCGCGTGAACTGCTTGAAAAAAAGATAGAGCAGTTCAAAGCCGCAGGATGTACCCTATTCAAATAATACAAAGCCGCCGAAAATGAATTTAACTTAATCGGCGGCTTTTTTTCGGAGGAGATCATATGAAAAAAATCTTGAAAAGATTTACTGCCGTTATTCTTTCCTGTGCCGTAATTCTAAGCGCCAACTTCACCTCTGCGTTTGCGGAGCAAAGTGTATGGCAAAGGATAGGCACGGGTCTGCTCGGCACGGTCATTTCATCCGCTCTCGGAGCAATTAATTCCACTCTCCCGGACGGCAAAAATTTTGTTGCCGAAGAGGATTATAAAAGCCATGATTTCTATAGAGGCAACGATGAATTTCTCACAGCACCTGCCGAAAGCGGCTGTTGGAAGCTCGGATATAAGAGCGTAAGCCTCATTCCCGATGACTGGCAGGAGCATCAGTATTACATCGGCGGCTACATAATGGCGGAAAATTGGTTCACCAACAAGGTTGAGGGCATAATAGACGACATGAAAGCCCGTGTTATCGCGGTCGATGATTCAAGCGGACGGGGTGTTTCCGTTTTTGCAACAATTGACTGTATAGGCATGACGAACAGCGATATTAAGGAGATACGCCGCCGACTGGTTGAAAAATCGGACGGAAAGATCAATTTTGCAACCATCAATGTCGCTTCCACACATTGTCACAGCGGCATTGACACCGAGGGCATTTGGACAAATCTTTTTGGCAAGCTTATCCCGAACATTTTTAAGCTCAAAACGGGTATCGGTGAGATCGAACAGGGAACCGATAAGCATTATATGGATTTCCTTTTTGACAAGGTTTCCGACGCAATGCTTGAAGCCTGCGACAGCATGACGGAGGGCAAGCTGACGATTTCAAGAAAAGACATCGGCGAGGGATATTTTACAAACAAAAACCGTTCTTCGGCTTCTGCAATGATGACGGATATGACCGTTATGACCTTTACGCCGTTTAACGGCTCTCGCCCTACGAAGATCGTCAATATTGCGGCTCATCCCGATGTTGCAGGACTGCCGACGAGTGACGGACAGAGCAGCGGCCGCGAGGTCAGCGGCGACTATGTTTATTACATGGATGAGCTGATTTCAAAAGCCGGTTTTAACTGTATGTTCTTTAACGGCGCAATTGCCGGAATATACATGGCAAGAGGTCTTACGAACGATTCTCAGGACTTTAACCGCCGTTGGGAGCAGTCCATGCGTTACGGACACGAGATTGCAAAGATGGTGCTTTCACTCAATCTGACAGAAGCTCAGATTAAGCAAAACAAGCTTCTCTATGACGAGGCAGAAATAAGGCAGGAAACAGAAATTGCCGAAAAGAACGGCGGCGAGTACACTCTCTGGTGTGAGAACTGGACGCCGGTCAACGACACCGAGGTTAAGCCTTTTTTCAACATCAGGATGAAAGAGGTTCGTGTTCCTGTAACAAACCCGTTTATTCTCATGGCAGGCAAGCTGAAAATGGCTAACTATGAGGTTATTAAAACCGCAAACGGTTACGAAATTTCAACCGAGGTCGGCTATATGGAATTCGGCGATTCGCTTAAGGCAGTAACAGCTCCGGGCGAAATCTGTCCCGACATCATTTACGGCGGGACATCGCTTACCGCCGCCGATTCTTACTCCGGCAAGGATTATGAATATCCAAATGCAACGGAAATCTTCAAAAACGATGAGCTTATCTGCTTCGGGCTGATGAATGACGCAGTCGGCTACATCATTCCCGATAACGACTATTCAATGGCTCTTGCATTTGACCATTATCATGAGCTTGTTTCACTCGGAAAATACGTTGCAAGCAGTGTATCCAAGGCATATACCGAGCTTGCACAATAAAAAACCAAAAGCCATAAATTACAGAGTGATCCGTAATTTATGGCTTTATTTTATTCGTCGAAAATATCCTCGTATGTAAGATCAAGCAGCTCACAAAGCTTGTGTATATTGTCAAAATGCGGTCTTGCTGTTCCTCTTTCGTAATGTGCAATTGCCGTGCGGTCAACATTCAGCGCATCAGCAAGCTGCTGCTGAGTGAGATTTTTTGAATGCCGTGCATTTCGCAGCCTTTCTGAAAAGTCCATTTACATTTCCCCCCATAAATAAAAAGTGCGCGACCGAAGCCACGCACAAAAAACACATGGCTCTTTTGCTGCGACACAAAGTTTTTCTGTTTAACACTACAAGAAAATTGAGCCTGTGTTTTTTACAAAACACAAACTGTAGTGCTAAACCACTATTAACTTTATGTCGCGCAATTATTATATCATCTTATATGTAAAAAATCCAGTATTAATTATAGATTTTCCCTATAAAACAAAAAGTGCGCAGCCGAAGCCACGCACTAAAAACGCATGGCTCTTTTGCTGCGACACAAAGTATAATTCCCCGATAAGCACAAGAAATATGAGCCTGCATTTTTATCAAATTGCAGACCTGCGCTTATCATAAGAATTATTCACTTTTGTGTCGCAAAAACATTATATCATCACCTTTACAAAAAATCCAGTATTTTTTCGACTGTTAAAATTAATTTAAAATAAAATATCCAAAAACCATTGACAAACTGATTTTTTTGTACTACAATGCAGTAAACCGATGAGGAAGAGTAAGTAAACTCAGACGGACACTTCAGAGAGCTGTAGTTTGGTGCGATACAGTGTGAAAAGCCGAGTTGAATGGACTTCCGAGGGCGAGCAGAATTAAAAGTATGCGAGTCGGAGAGGGCGCTCCGTTAATAAATGCCGTCGTATAATGGGGTACGAGCTAAGTGGACACTTAAATGTGTCAAGCAGGGTGGCACCGCAGGAGTATATCTCCTGTCCCGGCAATGTTGTCGGGACAGGAGTTTTTTGTTTTTTTGCCCCGGCAAGGCTCAGACAAAAATATTTTTGAAAAGGAGAGAAAGTTATGAGCAACTCAGAAAAAATTCCGTACAAAATCTACCTCGATGAAAAGGAAATGCCGAAGCAGTGGTACAACGTCCGTGCAGACATGAAGAACAAGCCTGCACCGCTTCTCAATCCCGGCACACATCAGCCGATGGGCTTTGAGGATCTCCGTCCCGTATTCTGCGATGAGCTTATCAAGCAGGAGCTTGACAATGACACGGCTTATTTCGACATTCCCGATGAGATTCTCGACTTCTACAAAATGTACCGTCCTTCTCCTCTCGTAAGAGCCTATTGCCTTGAGAAAAAGCTCGGCACTCCGGCTAAGATCTACTACAAATTTGAGGGCAACAACACCAGCGGAAGCCACAAGCTCAACAGCGCTATTGCCCAGGCATATTATGCAAAGAAGCAGGGACTCAAAGGCGTTACGACAGAAACAGGCGCAGGTCAGTGGGGTACTGCACTCAGCATGGCTTGTGCATATCTCGGACTTGACTGTAAGGTTTATATGGTTAAATGCTCCTACGAACAGAAGCCGTTCCGCCGCGAGGTTATGAGAACCTACGGCGCATCGGTCACTCCCAGTCCGAGTACCGAAACAGAAGTCGGCAAGAAAATTCTTGCAGAGCATCCCGGTACAACGGGAAGCCTCGGCTGCGCCATCAGCGAAGCTGTTGAGGTTGCAACAACTCACGAGGGCTACCGCTACGTTCTCGGCAGCGTTCTCAATCAGGTTCTTCTTCATCAGTCGGTTATCGGTCTTGAATCCAAGATCGCAATGGACAAGTACGGCATAAAGCCCGATATCATCATCGGCTGTGCAGGCGGCGGTTCAAACCTCGGCGGACTTATCTCTCCGTTCATGGGCGAAAAGCTCAGAGGAGAAGCCGATTATCAGTTTATAGCAGTTGAGCCGGCAAGCTGTCCGAGCTTCACAAGAGGTAAATTTGCTTATGACTTCTGCGACACGGGCATGGTTTGTCCTCTCGCAAAGATGTATACTCTCGGCAGCGGCTTCATTCCGTCGGCAAACCACGCGGGCGGACTTCGCTACCACGGCATGAGTTCGATTCTCAGCCAGCTTTACCATGACGGACTCATGGAGGCAAGAAGCGTTGAGCAGACCAAGGTATTTGAAGCGGCAGAGCAGTTTGCAAGAGTCGAGGGAATCCTCCCCGCTCCCGAAAGCAGCCACGCAATCAGAGTTGCCATTGACGAGGCCCTCAAGTGCAAGGAAACAGGCGAGGAAAAGACAATTCTCTTTGGTCTGACCGGCACAGGCTATTTCGATATGTACGCATACGAAGCCTTCAACGACGGCACAATGTCAGATTACATTCCGACCGACGCCGACCTCGAAAAGGGCTTTGCAGGTCTGCCGAAAATGGACTGATTTTCTTGCTTGCAAACCTTGACAAACCGATATAATTGATGTAATATATTCACAACAGCAGGGGTGCTGAGAAATCGGCTGAGATCATACCCTTAACCTGATTCGGATAATACCGACGTAGGAAGCTATTGAAGTAAAATCTACGCTCGGTGGTCAATCCGCCGGGCGATTTTCTTTGATCAGGTAATGCTGTGAAAGGAGTTTTATTATTATGAAAAGCAAAACAATGGACAAATCAAGCGAGCTGACCTTGAAATTGACGGTCAGCGCAATCATGGTCGCACTCGCAACGGTGCTGTCATTCATCAAGTTTTCCGAGCTTCCGTACGGCGGCTCCGTAACCCTCTTCAGCTTCGTGCCGATTATCTTTGTCGGCTACGCTTACGGTGCAAAATGGGGTCTCAGCGCAGGTCTTGTTCACGGAATTCTTCAGATGATTTTCGGAATTTCAGGCGCAACAGCGGATACAGGCTTTATGTGGTGGCAGGTAGTTCTTTGCGCTCTTCTTGACTACCTTGTAGCTTATGCCGTGCTTGGTCTTGGCGGAACATTTAAAAAATCGATCAAGAATCCGCAGGCTTCCTTTGCTCTCGGCGCACTTCTCGCTTGTGTGCTCAAGTATGTTTCCCACGTTCTTTCCGGTTACATTCTTTTCCGCGGATATGCCGAATGGTTCTTCGGACAGGACAGCGTAAAATCTATCGGTTCTAAGATTCTTTCAACCTACAGCGGAAATGTTCTCGGTATAATTTACTCTTTGTTCTATAACGCAACGTTCAGCCTTCCCGAAACAATCCTTTCAATCGTAATGGTTGTTATTCTTATCAGCGTTAAGCCGATTCGCAAGGCAGCGGGAATCAAATAATTTCAGCACAAAAAATAACACGGGCGGTTCTTTCCGTCCGTGTTTCTTTATGCAATTATTTTTTATGCAATTATTTTTTACCCTTGACCTTATCCCAGTAAGCCTTTGCCGCCTGCTCCATCTTGTTGTCGCCGAATTCGTAATACTTGGCGTTCTTTATCGCATCGGGCAGATACTGCTGAGGAATCCAATGATTCTCGTACATATGCGGATAAAGATAAAACTGACCCTTATTCGGGTTGTCCTCACCGTCATAGTGCTTGTTCTGAAGCTGACGTGGAATGGGTCCGCTCTTGCCATTTTGAATATCGCTCATTGCCGCGTCGATTCCGAGATATGCCGAATTGGATTTCGGAGAAGTGCAGACAAGCACAACCGCATCGGCAAGCGGAATTCTTGCCTCCGGCAAACCGAGCATGAGCGCCGCATCAACGGCTGATTTAACAATCGGAATTATCATCGGATAAGCAAGTCCGACGTCCTCGCAGGCACAAACCATAAGCCTGCGGCACGCCGAGGGCAAGTCCCCTGCGTCAAGCAGTCTTCCGAGGTAATGCAATGCCGCGTTGGGGTCGGAGCCTCGCATGGATTTCTGATAAGCGGAAACAATATCGTAGTGTTCGTCACCGTCACGATCATATTTCATTGCACTGCGCTGAGTCAGCGAGCGTGCGGTTTCCGCCGTGATATGAATTATTCCGTCTACATTCGGTTTGGTTGAAAGCGCACAAAGCTCAACCGAGTTTATCGCCTTTCGCACATCACCGCCGCAAGCGGAGGAAATATGCTTTATCGCATCGGGGTCAAGCTCAAATTTCATTCCGCGCTTTTCTTCAAGAAATTTAAAACCGCGCTCAACGGCAGGAACGATTTCCGCAGGCGCAACCGCCTTGAATTCAAAGACCGTCGAGCGGCTGAGAATGGCATTGTAAACGTAAAAATACGGATTTTCCGTTGTTGAGGCAATAAGAGTAATCGAACCGACCTCGATATATTCAAGCAGCGTTTGCTGCTGCTTTTTGTTGAAATACTGAATCTCGTCGAGGTAAAGCAAGATACCGTTCGGCGCTTCAAATGTGTCGAGCTGAGCGACAATCGCCTTGATATCCGCTGTTCCTGCGGTCGTTCCGTTGAGCTTGCAGAGCTTCCTGTCCGTTGCCTTTGCGATGATTGAAGCAACGGTTGTTTTGCCGACTCCCGACGGACCGTAAAAAATCATATTCGGCAGCTCGCCCGATTCGATTATATTTCTCAGCGGCTTGTTCTCGCCGATAAGATGGCGCTGACCGACAACCTCATCAATGGTTTGCGGTCTGAGCTGTTGAGCTAAAGGTATAGACATTTTATCGCCTCCCGATTGCATACAATTATATAATAAAACAGACGGTTTGACAAGGATAAAATGACGGTTTGACAAGGATAAAATGATGTTATTGACTAATTATGTATTATGTGATATAATAACTAAAATTTTTTACATGAAAGGAGTTTGTCCACAATGGATGACCCGGG
>DNGF01000059.1:2407-4083 GCA_003486665.1 Oscillospiraceae bacterium | reverse complement strand
GGAATATGTGCCGTTCAATTTCAGAGAAAAGTCCCGAAAAGAGAAATTTTATGAACATCTGGAAAATGAATTATCAAAAATGGGACTATCTTTTTCAATAACTGATATCAATGAATTATTGAAGAAGTGGGAAAACAAAGAAATACAAAACGCCTTAATAGCGGCCTATGAAGCTGTTGGCAAACAACTTAATCCAAATTCATTGGTTCTTTTTTCTGGTGTTCGAAAAAAACACTTTTATCAAGAGATTCGTTGCAACCAATATTGCTACAGTTATTGTCCAATTCATTGGTATTACTGCTTGGATTTAAAACCAAACGGATGCTTATATACAGGCGATTATGAGGCAAACGGCAGATATAAATGGAGGACTATGCAAGACGCATATTCAGATTATTGGTATTCCATCGGCTGTGTTCAAATTCCGCATCACGGATCTTATAAGAATTACAATTGTGAGTTTTCCAACCTTGATGCTATATTTGTTATTTCTGTCGGAATTGACAACACATTCAGACATCCGAGCGGTTCGGTTCTTACTGATTTAATAATGAAAGATAGACCGTTTTTCCTCGTTACAGAAAAACGCAGCACCGAAGTGATTTTCGAAGTTGATCGAGTTTAAAGCTTTTTAAAATATCAATTTATACGAAAGATTAAAGTATAATCACCGTTGCATAAATGCAAATCATTATCATCGTACTGATTGAGGATAATATCTGTCAACAAAGAACCGACAATGTTCATGTTACGAAACATTGTCGGTTCTTTTTATTTCAATTTAATTTCTGTTTTACCCACTCAAGCTTTTTGGGCGATGGTTTGCAGCCCAACGCCTGCCATGTCGAGGTGTTCGGCATCAATTGTAGTAACAGTTCCGTCAAAGTTGACATCTCCTGCCGCCTTCTGTGCCGCAGTCACGTTATCGCCGCCAAGCATTCCGCCTGCAATGGCTCTTACAAGAACCGCGTCCATACCGTCAATGCTGCCGTCACCGTTGACATCACCGCGGATAACCACTGTCAGAGAATCCATCGTATTGCCCGAAGCGTCAATCAGCCTTACCGTACAGCCGGTCGTGACCTTGTTTGTATTCTTCAGCATTGAATTCTTCGCATCATAAACTCTGAGATATACAACGTCGTTTTCAAAGAGCGAAACGACCTTGCTTACAGTCAGATTGTTAAAATCAAAGCCCGATACCAAATTGTTCGTTCTCTCCACCGTCAGTTTTGACGTACTCTTCGCAACAAGCTTATTTATTCCGAGCTTGCCGGTGTAAAGTATGCAATAGCCGTCAACGTATGTATCAAAATACATATAATTATTAATTACATCACTGCCGGAAACAATAGTATTTCCGACTGTATATTTTGCACAGTCGAGCGTCATAACATAACGTTTGAAATCGGTCTGCTCCGGAACCTGTGTTGTGCTGGTGATATAGATATCCGAGGACGCGGTATCAATATAAACAACATTGGTTGAGAGATAGACCGCCTCGCCGTTCTTTATCATAATATCAGTCTTGGACGTTCCGACCTCAACGGGATCCTTGGAGCCTATAACATTGCCCTTCTCGTCATATATCTTTTCAATATAAAGATAATTATATGTCTGAACGACTCTTGTAACTCTGCCGAGCGAATACACGGCGTCGCCACTCGTTGCAGACT